>JAJFMK010000119.1 GCA_021772215.1 Chlamydiota bacterium
AATGTAAAAGACATTACCCACAGACTCATCACAAAAAGAACCTTTTACTACGAAGCGCCTGGCTTCGGTCTTCCCTGGACAATTGATGAATATGGCCTAGATCTCTCTAGCAGTGAGGAAAAATTAATCAGCAAGACAGTCCTTAAATACCATGACCTGGGCAAAAAATCAGAAGAGCAGGTCTTTGGTCCAGATGGTGAACACCTATATACCCTTACCTACGACTATGACAAAAACGGAAACTGCATCTTAGAAACGACGCCTACTGGGGAGATCATCCTGCGCGAGTTTGACGATAATAGCAATCTCAAAATGGAGCATGGACCACACCCTGGAAAGGTGCGCTATCTTAAATATGACTGTATGAACCGGTTGATCGAAGAGAGGTTGGTCCTAGAGGGTATAGGTACTTTTACAACGACCCATAGTTACAATCTGCTTGGCCATCTCATAAAAACCGTTGATTACTATGGCAATGAAACAAACTTTGTTAACGATAGTTTTGGGCGCACTATTGAGACACATTTCCCCACCTGCTATGACATTGAGGGCAATGCCACAACAATCGTACATAAGAAGGAATATGACATTTTTAACCGAGTAACTAAGGAAATTGACCCTCTTGGGAATGCGACAGAGACGAAATATAATTTCTATGATGACCCCTCTCACATCTTCTATCCCGACGAAACGGAAGAGATCAATATCTATAACCTCGACGGTACCCTCAAAGAGTCCGTGGATAAAAATGGCCTCCGTACGCTCTATTATTATAACAACCTTCAGCAGCTAATCCAAAAGGATCAATTGAAAGAAGAGGAGAAATTACTCTCCTCTGAAACCTATTCCTATGAAGGAGACCTTCTTACTTCTCATACGGACGCCTCAGGAATCGAAACTTTCACGAGCTATGACCACACTAAGCGCGTTGCAAAGGTTAAAAGAGGAGACCAAACGACCCGATTCGAATATGACGGTTATGGCTTCTTGCGGAAGAAAAGCCACTATAAAGGTGCAACATTAGTCGCAGCTTACATCACAGTTCGTGATGCGAAAGATCGTATATTAGAAGAGTGGGTAGAAGATAGAAAAAGTAAATCTTGTGTCACTAGCTATGTTTATGATGCAAACGATTGCTGCACAATGAAAGATGTTGGTGGTCAGGTAACCACCTGGAAATATGATGCTTTGGGTCGTGAAATTGAAATGGTGGATCCTGAAGGGAATATCACAACTACGGACTATGACCATGATTCGTCTAATGGCTCTGGTCAAAGAGTGCTTGTTAAACGTGTTGTTGACCCTCTAGGCCAGGAAACAACTATTGAGCACGACGCCTTGGTGCGTGAAATTGAGATTAAAAAGAGGGCTGCAAAAGGCACGATCATTGCTCTAACACAACATAAATATAATGCCTTAGGACAGTGTACTGAAACAACGGACCACATCTTTGGAAGAGAGGCAAAGCCTCAGGTGACCGCCTTTGAGTATGACCCCTTGGGACGTCCCTATAAACGCATCGATGCAGCCAATAGTCTTAAGCCTAGAGTGAAAACAATCACCTATAATAAACAGGGTGAAAAACACACGGTCACAAAGCCAGACGGCACCGTTTTACGGTATGAATATGATGATAAAGGCCGACTAAAGAAATTTTACTCTTCTGATCAAACATTTCATTACACCTACAGCTATGATCCACTTGATCAACTCACTGAAATCAAAGATTTGAGAAGTGACACTCTCACAACCCGTTCCTACACAGTTCATGGTGACCTAAAAGAGGAGACCCTTGGTAATGGCATCACTGTCAAGTATGAGCATGACCCTCTCCATCGAATAACAGCAATCACTCTTCCAGATAGCAGCCAGATCATTACCAAATATAACTGCTTTGCTCCTACCAGCGTCCAACGTATAAATCCCCAAGGTAAACTCCTCTATGAGCATTCATACCTAGAGTACAACAATCAAGATGAGCTGGCCAAAGAGAGGCTAATTGCCAGCTGTGGTGAACAAAACTATACCTTCGATATTTGTGGACGTCTAAAGTCAATCACCCATCCCCATCTTCTCTATCAAAACATCGAATATGACCCACTGTGTCGCATGTCCTCTTACACTCTAGAAGATAGCTTTGGGATCACCTCCAAAAAGTTCCTCTATGACCCCCTTAGTCAGCTCATTCATGAAGAGAGCCACGACTACAAGTACGACTCCCTCTACAACCGCATCTCCAAAGATGATAGCACCTATAAAATAGATGAATTCAACCAGATCTTCGCTATTGGCGATATTTCCTTCAAATGGGACAAAAATGGCAACCTTAAAAAAAGAGAGGGGCCATACGGAACAACCCTCTATACCTACGACGGCCTCAACCGCCTCATCTCTGCTACAAAAGATGGCGAGAAGATCTCCTACACTTATGACCACTTCGGTCGCTGCCTAGTCCGAAAAAACGCCCTAGCCACAGAGAAACTTCTCTACTTCGATCAAGATGAAGTAGGTTTATACCGTGATGATCAACTCGTTCAGCTGCGCCTTCTAGGCTTGGGCCTTGGCGCAGAAATAGGAGCAGCCGTCGCTCTTGAACTAGACAACCAGCTCTTCGCTCCCCTCCACGACTACAATGGTAATATCGTCGCTCTCATCAACCCCGACGGCTCCCTTGCTGAAGCGATCCGTTACACCTCCTTCGGAGAGATCGAAAACTCGACCAATCAACCCATCCTAACCCCCTGGCAGTTTGCTTCCAAACGACTAG
>JAJFMK010000120.1 GCA_021772215.1 Chlamydiota bacterium
GTATGCATCGACTGCTCAACCAAACTGATCGCCTCCGAAGATGCAATTCTAGGCTTTCCAGGAGCATCAAAACATCGAGCTAAACCAAGCAATAATTCAGGAGGAGGGTCTCCTGCCTCATTGTATGCCATCCGAAAAGCTTGATAGCGTTTGTCATAGTCCATAACTGTGTCATAGGCTATTCCTAGAAAAGCCTCATTTGTCCATGATTTAGCCCACTCGTTTTTACAACACTTCTTTAAGGTTTCTAAAAGATTCGTTGAATATATCTGAAGTTGCTCACCCCATTCGTCATTATAAAGTAGTTCATAAGCTACCTTTAGCCCCTCAACAAATCCAAGTTGTTCAGCTTTGCTTTCCACATTAATCATCTTGAAAATTAACTTTTAAATCCTATCCAAACATTGACCGATTGATGGAATCGGGGACTATTTCAGGTGAAAGCTCAGACACCTTCTTCTCTCTCTTGTCATAATCTTTCCAATAATTAGACTTTGCAAGATCTCCACGTAACCAAAATATGTGAGAAAGAAGTTGAATAGCATCTTTATAAACTGCTATTTCCATAGATCTCTCAAGCAAAGATTGTGCTTCTTCAAGAGAAATACGCAACTCTCCTGGAGCTACTATGCAACCAGATAACTTTATTAAGAGTTCGGGTGGCGCATCATCAACAAGTGCACAGGCATTCCGTAAAGCTTCATATCTTTTGTCATAATCCAGCGTAACATCGTATGCGATTCCTAGAAATGCCTCATTTTTCCACGACTGCAGCCAGTCTTTAGGGTGCATTTCTTTTAAAAATTCCAAAATTTTAACCGCATGCTGCTGTAATTTCTCGTCCCAATCGTCATTGTAGAGCATATGATAGGCTATATTCACTCCTTCTTCAAAAGTAACACCCGAACAGATCTGCTCGACAGAATATGACAACGCCAAACTCTTCCAATCTTTTGATAAAATATATTTATTAATATCCATAAACTAATTTACTACCCAAGCATCTTTCAAATATGCTTCTCCTGTCTCTATATACTCTTCGAATACTGCCATAATCTGATGCTCACCGACTTGGATTCTATAATCACTTCGATGAATTTTGGGGCTATGTCTTGGAAATGGATTCGGCCCTTCAAATAGATGTGATTTATCATACATCTGATTGCGCTCCAAAAATTGAACGACCTCTTTGAAATCTTTCTCAACATTTCCCGTTAACTTAACAACACGATCCCAGGCATGCTTCTTCTGCATTACGTGATATTGCACATTAGGATTTTTAGCAATAATGGCACCATTTTTAGCAGATTCAGCCCCCTTTTGCCATCGGTGAAGATATGAATCACTCTTACTAATGATCTGCGCTTTTTTCGTCCCTGATTGAGCGGATGCCTCAAGAGTCATCATTGTATTAGCTCTTTTTAGAGCTCGAAAGGAACTAAGACCTTTTACAACACCAGCTGTAACAAAAACATCAACACCATATTTTCCGATGATATAGCCAAGCTTCTCACCCCTTTGGTACTGACTTAATTCAACCCAGCTAGCCCGAAGATCCCTAATTTCTGGTACAGCAACCTCTAGCCATTCAATGGGATAATGAGAAGAAACCCAGTTACCAACTTCATGAGCAACAACAACAAGCTCTTTACTGACCTCGACAGGAGAGCAACAAAATGCCCATAAACCATGAACTAACCCTCGGCAACTACTTAACATGCACGGAACAAAATCTTCCAATCCGTCCTTTGAGCCCACTGTAACTCCGACAACTATCCCAGCGGCAAAATCATGAGAAGATAAAGGCATACCAGTAATGGGTAATGCTGCTTTTACTGCTACATTTGGAGGATCAAAATCCACGAAACATTCTGGAACATGAGGGGTTTTGCCTTGAAAATAGTCTGTAACGGCTGCATCAAAATTCCCTAACTCAAAATGCGCTGCAGCCCTCTCCTGGAAAGCAACTTTATATTCGGGGCAAATTGTAATTGCTTCATTTAGCAAAGAAAGCGCCTCACTATACAAGAATAAATCATTGCAACATGTCCCCTTTCGAACCAATAATTCAGCCTTAACCCAGTTATCTGGCCTGTTTGAAATCTGAAAAAATGGAGGATATTTTTCTCTTTCAGAAGATTGATGTTTCGCCTGACAGCAGCTTTTAGCAGAACAGCGACTTTGGTAATTTTTATCAAGACTCAAGTTGCACATTAACGGAGGAATTCCAAGAAAAGATTCAAGCAGTTCAAATTCAGCTTCAATTTTTTCATTTGGATGTAACGATAAACATTCCTTATATAAATCGTAGTATAACCAACCTATTTCCTCTTTAATTTTTCTTATCTCAGTTTGAACATAGAAAAACTCGTCTTCATCGAGATGAATGGAAAAGAAATAAGTTAAATCTTGCAACACCCATTCATAATCACTAAAAAAGAAACTATGGCACACCATGGGAACAATAGGTGTTTCAAAGAAAATTGACGAATTAATTTTCTTAAGAATAGCCTGCAATCCCTGAGTAGATCCGCTGTATTTACAATATTTCGTATAAATATTACAAAAATACTCCTCAAAGATTTGCTCTGAACGAAGATCTGAAACTTTAGAAAAGTGATTCTTTTTCAAATATTTTTTGCACACTGAAAACAGCAATTCTGCTGCTCTGTCATTAATTTTCACTGCCTTGACAGACCTTTCAGGCCAATAGCATTCACATTCTTCATTTTCACTTACATAATATAGATAGTCTCTAAAGAGAAAAAAATATTTCGCGAAGAAAAATGAAAAGTATCCGCTGTAAAGAATGGGTTTAGATTCACGACGACATAAGTAGCACGGTTCATCCCAAAGAGATTCTTCCATGGGAAATCCTGGAACTTTATAATATAGCTCACCAAGGGTCTCAGCCAGTTCATATTCGCGACACCAATCCACCCACCCACCTTTATCCAAAAGATGTTCGTGGCAGTAACAGTAAATACTACCACTTTCCGTTCGGCGGTCGAACAATAACCCCTCTGCCCACCAAGACCTTTTCATACTCCAAAACATTTCAGCGTCGGGCTTTTCAATGCCCCACACTGTTCCTAAAACGAATATCTGAATACAAATCAGTCTGCTAATGATCTTATTGAACATATCCATTCTTTCCCCAAGCCTGAAGTAAATCGAAGAGGTTAAGATTCTTCCCAGAACAGATTTTTGTCAAACCTATACATACATTGTCTATCGGTAGACATCCCCTGACTCTACCTTCGCCCTCCTCTCTTCCAACCCGAAGAGAGCAAGCCCGGATACAACCAAAATCAGAGCTGCAAAGAAGGACATCCCGACTTTTTCTCCTAAAAAGAGATAGCCAAAAAGGGCCGTAAAGATTGGGTTTGAGATGCCAGCAAACATCATGTAAGTCACGCTGAAGCGCTTAACGCTATAGCCATAGATCTGATAGCAGATAAGATTGTGTATCAAAACGATATAGACGAGAGTTCCAAAAAATATAGATAGATCCCACACTCGAAGGGGTTGCCAACTCTCGGTAGCAGAAGATAAAATAAAACAAAAGGGCGCTGCAATCAAAAAACTTAAGCCGTTAGCAGCTCCAAGATGGTACCCCTTAACTTTAGTTAGCCTCTTCATTAAGATCCAACCAAGCGAGGCTGTACAGGCGCTAATTCCCACTGCCAACTCTGCTAACTCTACCCCCTCCCCTTCAGGCCAAAAGATTACAAACGCACCAACTGTTCCTAAAAGAAGGCCAACCCACTTTCTTGCTGTCATTCTCTCATCAGTGAAAAGATAGGAGAGAATCAGAGCGGTAAAAGGAGAAAGAGAGTAGATCAAGCTCGTCGCCCCCGCTTCCAAGTAGAGC
>JAJFMK010000013.1 GCA_021772215.1 Chlamydiota bacterium
TCTTGCCACAGATCGGACAGGGCTTGGCACCTCGAAACGGTGTCACATTCTCCGCTTCTGGAGCCGTCTGAGGCGCGTCTTGTGGCGACTTCGCGCCCATTACCGGGCTGGCCCCACGTCGATCTGTTCCCGATCAAAACCTTGCATGGGTTCAAGATACACGGCGCCGGCCACGCGGGTTTCCAGCTCCTTCACCAGACGGCTATGGCTTTCTTCCAACCAGGAGATAACACCGGGTGCTGCGCGGGCAGAGATCTCAGCCCCTGGATAACGCGCCGCCACCCGGTCGATAGCACGCAGCAATTCATTCGCCACCGTCGCGCGGGTTTTCACCCGGGCCCGGCCATCGCCATAGATCGGCTCAGTCAGCAGTTTTTCCAGCGGTTCGCGCACACGCTTGCGGGTCATTTCCACCAGCCCGAATTCTGACATGGCAGAAACCTGTGTCGGCACCCGGTCTTTTTCAAAGCCGACATTGAGGGTCTCAACAACCTTCTCAATGTTTGCCGGATTGTTCATATGAATGAAGTCGATGACGATGAGCCCACCGGTTCCGCGCAAGCGCACCTGATCGACGATGGCTTGGGCGGCTTCAATATTCGTTCGCACGCTGGTTTCTTCCAGACCCGTCGATGCCGTATAGCGCCCGGAATTCACATCAATGGCGGTGAGCGCTTCCGTCGTCTCGATGGTGATCCAACCGCCCGAGGGCAGTTCAAAGCGCGGATCAAGTGCCTGTTCAATCACACCGTCAATATCATGCTCGTCAAAGACCGAACCCGGGCCATTTGCCAGGCTCACCCGCTCTGCCATATGGGGCATGGCGCGGTTGCAATAGCGCACAGCTTCTTCGTAGGCCTTGGCATCGTCCAGCTCCACGCGGGCTGTGTCCATGCTCACATAGTCGCGCATGGTTTTAGCCACAGGGTCCAGATCATGGAAAACCACATCGGGCGGGCTCGCCCGGCGTTCCGCCTCGCGAACCTCAGCCCAGTCTGCAGCCAGGCGCCGTGCGTCTTCTTCAAGGGCTGCTTCGCCCATGCCCATGGCTGCCGTGCGGACAATGAAGCCCGCAGGCTCGCCGGTTACACCGAGCGCATTCAGTTTTTCTGCAATGGCGGAGACAACCATATGAAGGCGTTCACGTTCTGCTTCATCCTCAATCCGCCGGGACATCACCACGCCGGACTGGTTGGGCACCATCACCAGAAGCCGCCCGGGCAATGTGACATTGGCGGAGAGGCGCACGCCTTTTTCACCAATTGGGTCTTTGGTGGCCTGCACCAGAATGCTCTGGCCTTCGGTCACGCAAGAAGAGATGGGCGGCAGCGTGCCTTCATCCAGGCCCGTCAGTTCACACAGGCACTTGGCTTCGCGTGCACCCAGAAAGCCCGCGCGCTGCAGCCCCACATCGACAAAGGCTGCCTGCATGCCGGGCAGCACACGCTGCACACGGCCATAAAAAATATTCCCTAAGAGAGAGTGACCGGCACGCCCGGTCTTTTCTTTCAGATCGTCTTCGCTGGTGCGTTCCAACACAAACTCAACTGGCTTGCCGTCTTCAAGAACGGCTACCCGGATTTCGCCCAGACCCACATTGATTAAGACTTCTTCGGACATATACTCCGACCCGCCCCCTGGCACTTGTGAGCCCGCCCCACATTGACACGCTCACGCTTATTGTTCCCCCGAACCTCTCAATCCTAGCTTAAGAATCAGGTGCTTGGTAGAGCGGGAAACCGCTTCCTTTCAGGAGGTTCGCGGTCTCATTGAGTGGCAGGCCCACCACATTTGAATAAGACCCATTCAGACCCCTGATAAACGTTGCGGCAAGGCCCTGGATTGCATAACCGCCCGCCTTACCCTGCCATTCGCCAGACGCCAAATAGGCGGCGAGGTCTGCGTCACTCAGACGCGCCACCTGAACACGGGTCACGACCGATTTGGTGATCTGCTTGCCACCTTTGACAAGGGAAATGCCGGTATAGACCCGGTGCGCACGCCCGGACAGAAGCTGGAGACAGTTGCGCGCCTCTTCAACACTTTCAGCCTTTGGCAAAATCCTGCGACCGCAGGCAACAACTGTATCTGCCGCCAGCACAAACGCGCCGTCGTGTGCTGCTGCTACAGCTAGGGCTTTCTCTGCCGCCAACCGTTCGGCATAGACGCGGGGTGCTTCTTGCGCGCCCGGCGTTTCATCCAGATCCGCAGGTGCGACCACGTCTGGCACAATCCCGATCTGTCCCAGCAGTTCAAGACGGCGCGGGCTCGCGCTCGCTAACACTAGAAGTGGGCGTTCGGAGGATGCGTCTGGTTTTGTCATGAGAGGCGCTCAGACCCACCCACTACACTATTTGTAGCGGTAGGTGATGCGGCCTTTGGTGAGATCATAGGGTGTCATTTCCACCAGCACCTTGTCGCCCGCGAGCACACGGATACGATTCTTCCGCATCTTGCCTGCTGTATGCGCGATGATCTCGTGATCGTTTTCGAGCTGCACCCGAAACGTCGCGTTGGGCAGTAGTTCTACTACTGTCCCTGGGAATTCGAGAAGTTCTTCCTTGGCCATAATCGCCCTTTGTTAATTTCGCGGGAGAATGCGCAAGAGCGCCCCGGAAATCAAGGCCTGAGCGTCATTTGCGACAGATATAGAGTGTTTTTCGGGATTTTTCAGGGCTTGGCAGCCCCTCTTAGCTCGCTTCTGCGACATTCGAGCCAAATCGCTCTTTTATCCGCACAATCAGATCATCGCGGAGACGCCGGTAGGCGTCGAGACGCTGTGACCGTGAACCTCCGACAAGTGTGGGGTCTTCCACCGGCCAATATTCGACTGCCACGGCCTCGCCTTCCACAACTTCCGTCGCCTTATCGCGGGCTTCGGGCGTCAGCGCAATGATCAGATCAAAG
>JAJFMK010000121.1 GCA_021772215.1 Chlamydiota bacterium
TAACCTGCTGGTAGGTCAAGACGCATACGAATAAGAGAAGACCAATCCAGAAGGCCGGTTGATTTTTATACAGAGGAGAGTCCACTTTTTCCTTATCGGAAAAGATTCTTTGTTAGATAAATATATACGTGAACTTTCAAATTTTCAAGATTTGGTAAGAGCTCTCATGAAGAGACTTTTTTAGGAAAAAAAACGCTTACTCCAAAACCAGTTAAAAATGTGAAATTATATAGTGCGGGAGAAAATAGACCTTCTAGGCTAGGGGGAATTCATATCACGTTTCAAGATGACTCGACTATTTCATTTATGCCCACTAAAGACTGGAACCGGAAAGAGGTAATATGCGAACAACTAACAGGGACAGTACTAGTAGGCGTGGATGTCCAGTCAGGCGCTGACATTAATGGATTAAGTTTAATTGGTGTGAATGCAGATTATTACTTAAGGAGCCACTGAACAATTCGTGTAGGCCGCTTTCCCGCCCTTTCGCTTCCATTTGGCCAATTTCATAAGTCCCCTACTGTCAACAGTATGCGAACTTATAAAATCAGCCAACTGAAAGCAAAATCATCGAAAAATCGGCTGTACCCTAATTGATCAGTATCTCCTTAAATGAGGTTTTGCCGTATCTTAGAGAGTTGCGTTGCTTTAATTTTGGCAAGCGCCAAATTAATTAGGCAAATGACTCTTGGAAATGCACCCACAGAAGAACTTTTCGATAACCAGAAGTAAATCTGGATATGACAAACCTTCTTCAGGTGGAATTAGTCGCTACGGGTCTGAGATTGTACAACCACCTCAATTTCAACACTGGCTTACTTCATGGAAGGCCTCTTACGACATGATTTTGCTGTCGACAGACGCTTCAGCAACCTCAGCAAAAACAAATGCCTACCTTAAGCACTTTCCAAACGCGGTTCTCACAATCCAAAAGGAAACACTTCCAGAACTTGAGAATCTTTTTCAAAAGGAAAATTTAAACCTCTCGTTTGTTTTCCAAAGACTCTTGCACTAACTAAAAAGCTCTTGAAATTTCCTTTGAAGAATCTCTTCTCTTTCTCTATCATTTTTATCATCCCACTCTCTGTAGCTGATATGAACAACATTCCATCCCATCGCAGCATGCAATTTACGTTGAAAGGCGTAGATAGGAAGCTCTTCTCCTCTCGAATTAAAATGACCGGGGCCATCCACTTCGATAGCGAGTTTGCTGTTACTAGGACCATTGACTTTGATATCAAATGAATGTCCAGATTCAGGATCAAAATACTCATTATAAATGAAAATTTGTCAAGATGCAGATGAGGGTTGCTCCTGGGGACGAGATACTTGTTGAACCTTATGTCGTGTACCATCTACAGAAACAAAAAGCCGAGACAGATGCTTCACTACGTTTAATTGCGTATTCGAAGACTGTACTTTTTCCTGAGCATTATAGTTTTTTGCTCGTTCCATTGCCGTATTCAACTCTTTCGGCAAATTTAATGGTCTGCGATGGATGTGCTCTGAAGCTAGTTTAACAGTGTAAAGTTGGATACAATCAAGTCTAGAGAGTTCTTGATGTTTTAAGCGGTCTAAAAGCTTATTATGAAGTTCTATATTCTCAACATCGTACTCAAGTATGGTCATTGCCCACATAATATTCACAATTTCATGAGACTTAAAGCCCATCAGATTCTGTTCTACTGCCGAAAACAACTCAGCCATGAAATCACAATCTTCACTTTTCGAAACTCCAAGCATGACAAAAGACGAAAATATACTTGCTATCTGTTCACAAGTGAATATATGCATATTTTTTTCAACTGCGCTAAGTAAGTTTTTTAATTCCTCTTTCGAAAAACCAAGTGTTGCAAAAGACCACAAAATGTTCGCTTTTCCTTGAAAATTCGGAGATACAACTTGTTGTAAAACTGTATCAAGTAGACTCGGAAAGTAAAATATTAGTTCCTCTCTTGAATAATCAAGTTTTGCAAAAGACCAACACATATTTGCTAACTCTAGATCCTCAAACCGATCTACATTCCTATTAACCGCCTCAAGCAACCCTGGTGCGCGGCTCGAAATCAGATTTTTTAAAATACCAAGTTTTGCAAATGCCCAATATGTATTCGCAGTGTTTTGAGAATTAAACTTGTTACTTTTCTTTTGAGCTTCTTGCAAGAGTATAGATAATAGACTTTCAATCTCCTCTTTCGAAAAACCAAGCGTAGCGAAAGACCAGAACATATTCGCAATATTTTGGGGTTTATACTCACTAATCTTTCTTCTTACCATTTCCAATATGTTAGGGAAAAGATGCTTAACTTCCTCTTTCGAAAACCCAAGCTTAGCTAAAGACCAATACGTATTTGCTATCCCCTGAGGTGTGAAGTTCGTAATATTTTTTCTAGCAGCTGAAAATAATTCAAAAATGAGATTTTTGTGCTGCTCTTTCAAAAAACCAAGTTTCCCTAAAAACCAAAACGTATTTGCTACGTGCTGAGAATCAAACTTCAGAATATTCTTTTGAACTAATTCAAAAAGAGGGGGCAAGAGATCTTGAATCTCCTCTCTTGAAAAACCAAGCGTTGCGAAAGACCACAATGTAATCGTACTGTGTTGGGGACGATCGTCCAGCATATCTTTTCTAATTGCATTACCAACACCTGGAATAAGGCCCACAATCTGCTCTTTCGGGACTCCAATTTTTGCGAAAGCCCAAAACGTATTCGATATGTCATGGAGTTTAAACTTTTCAATGTTATTTCGTACCATTTCTAGCAATACGGAAAAAAGATCAGCAATCTCCTCTTTCGAAACATCTAGTTTTGCTAAAGCCCACAATATATTCGCTATATTTTTAATTTCGAAATCTTTAGATACCTCTATCGCTTTTCTTTTGAGCCTTTGAAACTGTTGATGGTTTCTTATGTAAGCTTGATCATTTTCAAAGGGGTTCGTTTTAACTAGGTTTCGAAATATAATAGACACGTTTATAAAATCAAATCTATCTATATTTTTTTCAATAATTGAAAAAATTCCGTCTATTTTTTTACGAACTGTTGCTCTTGGATCATCTATAGCATTGGATAGTTGTTGATTCAAAACAAAAGAATCAGCACGAAAATTTCTACTCCCAGATCCACCGTCGAAATGTCCGAGCCTACGTCGATCAGCTCCCTTTTCCAAAAGCTCACGAACCTTTCTTTGAAGGATTTCTTCTTTTACATGAGCGCTCTTAAAGTCCCAATCTCTGTCTGTTATAAAAACAACTTTCCACCCCATGGCGACAAGAAGTTTGTGCTGAAACGCGTAGATGGGAAGCTCTTCACCCCTTGAATTAAAATGATCAGGGCCGTCCACTTGGATGGCAAATTTACTATCTAGACCACCAACTTTGATATCAAATGTATGTCCAGATTCTGGATCAAAATACTCACTACAAAAGAAGATTTGTCCAGATAGAGATGAAGATAGTTCTTCAGGACTTGACACTTTTTGAAACTTACAGCGAACTCTATTGACTGAAAAAGCAAGCCCAGACAGGTGAGATGATACGTTCCTTTGCAGATCTGAAGGCTGTATTTTTTCACCGGCATTGTTATTTTTTGCTTGTTCCATTGCCGCAATCAAGCCGTCCGACCAACTTAAAGGTTTTCTATGAATGTGCTCTGAGGCAAGCTTAACAGTATGAAGTTGAATACAATCAAGTCTAGACAAATGTCGTGGTTCTAGCTTGGCTATAAGTCTATTTTGAAGTTCTTCATTTACATCGTCGCATTCTAGAATGGTCATTGCCCATAAAATGCTTACTATTTCTTCAGGCTTAAAGTGAAGGAGATTCCTTTCTACGGCCCTAAGTAAACCAGGTATCAGGTCAGCAATTTCCTTTTTAGAAAAACCAAGCGATACGAAAGACCAAAACGTATATACTGTTTCCTGAGAATTAAATGTATCGCTATTCCTACCAACTTCTTCCAATAAATTGGGAAAGTATTTCTTAACTTTCCTTTCGGTATACCCAAGTTTTGCTAAAGACCACAACAAATTCGCAATACCTTGAGAATTAAGATTCTGTGTTAGCCTCTCAAATACATCGAATAATCCGTCTAAGACAGATATATGCTCCACTTTGCAAAGATTTAGTGTTGCAAAGGCCCAGAATATATTCGCAATTTCTTGTTGATAGAATAATTTGGTACTTCTTTTTAATGCTCTGAGGAATTCAGGAAAGAAACTCATCACTTCCTCTTCTGAATACCCAATTTTTACTAAAGCCCACAACAGGTTCACCATTTGTTGAGGTTCGTATTCTTTGATTCTCGTTTCGCGCCCTGTAAGCAATCGATGCAAGTAACTGTTAATTTCTTCTTTGGTAAAATCAAGCATTGCTAAAGCCCACAACAGGTTCGAAACTCCTAGAGGATCAACGTTTGCTATATTTTTTTTGACTACCATTTCTAATCCAGGTAAGAGATCTACCATATCCTCTTTCGAAACATCAAGTTTTGCTAAAGTCCAAAATGTATTCGATATACCCTCGAAATTAAAATCTGCGATATTCCGTGAAACCCCACTCAACAATCGGGGTAAGAGCTCAATAATTTCATTTTTTAAAACACCAAGTGTTGCTAGCGCCCACAACGTATTCGCTAAGTGTCTAGATTCGAAATGATTTAAAACATCTTTTGCTTTCAGTTTTAGATTTTCGAATTGCGGATGATTTCTTACGTATTTTTTTTCCTCTTTTGAGCGAGAGATTTTAGCAAGTTTATGGAACGCTGTAGCAATGTTCACAACATTAAAACTCTCTAGATTTTCTTCAATAATCTTGAAAATATCACCAATGCGATTGGTTGGATCTGTTATTTGCTTGTTTAACGCAATTGACTTACGGGTAGCTTCATCAGTAGATCCCGAAGGTCCTCCCCCAAGTGGATGTAGATTTCCTCTTCCTGGCGACTTTTCCCCATGAGCGCCTGGCCGAGGAAAGTTTCCGAAAGTGAAGTCGTTTAGCCCCTTTCTCCCAGACAAATCTTCTTCAATTTTAATTTTTTTTTCAGGGGGTCTCTTTGGCCCAGACTGCGCTTCCTCATCAGACAGCTCTCCTTCTTCACGTTCTGGTTCTGGTCTTTTTCTTGAAAAAACGCCTTGCCCTACTCTATCTGCTTTTTGATCCACTTGACGGGGTTCCGGGTTAGGATTATTCGGACTTGGTGCAGAAGGGTTGCTTGCTCCATGAAAAGGCCATTGGGAATT
>JAJFMK010000122.1 GCA_021772215.1 Chlamydiota bacterium
TAACCTGCTGGTAGGTCAAGACGCATACGAATAAGAGAAGACCAATCCAGAAGGCCGGTTGATTTTTATACAGAGGAGAGTCCACTTTTTCCTTATCGGAAAAGATTCTTTGTTAGATAAATATATACGTGAACTTTCAAACGAGCAAGAAGAGTTAAGAAAATGGACAGACATGTCCTAGACTATTTCAAAGAGTCTGCTGCAGGGGAGGCACATGGAGAGGCGTACCACAAGGTGATTCCTCTGCATGAGGAAGATCTGCCCTATGAGAGGGTGCAGGAGCTGGTTCCTAAGATGCCAAGGGGTTGGTTTGAACTCTGCCGTCTTCCCGTAGAGGATAGGATCGAGTTTACGAAAAGTTATTGGCTCAGCAAGCTAACTTTCTTTCCAGAATTTGCAAGCGCTATCGGCGCCTTTTTCGAAAATGTTGGGGATATCGGTATCTTTTTGACACAAAAGTTCGATGAGCCCTTTGTGGCGCACTTCGTCTACGGATTAAAAGGGGGCGGCGGTTTCTATCAAGGCGCCATTCCCATTGACGACGAGGAGGTTTTTTATCTCGCAAACCAGTTTCCCGGGATTATCTTCCCGCAGGACTACATTGCCTTTTTAGAGATTCATAATGGCTTTGCCAAGCCGGGCGACTCAGGAGTCGTGCCAAGCCATCGCGTCAAAGAGCTCCATGATGAGCTTATCGCTCTTTTTGAAATGAGCGACCCCATTCTCACTTGGGAGAAACAGAGCGTCGATCCGACGAAGCTTTTTCCCTTTTATGAATCGTTTGCAGCTTTAAGTTATCAATGCTTTTGGGATGATTGGCACCCCGATCAGGAGATGGGGAACGTCTACTTTTCACAGGAGCCGCGCATCTTTTCAGATACGCGAAATAGTAAATCGGCGAGCGAGACGATGGCCTTTCCCTCCTTTATCGAATGGCTTATTTTTTACTTAGAGAGGGTGGCGTAAGAATAGATGTATCGTGTTAAAAATCTAAAAGAGCAGCATGAGGAGTTTTTAGGATTAGAGCTGATGGCGGGCGCCTCGGGGCTTCACCGTCCTATCATGGTTCCTCAGGCAAATAGACCGGGCCTTGGCCTCTCCGGCTATGTGAAGGGCTACGCCAACAAGCGTATCTTGATCTTCGGCAAGCTTGAAATTCAATACCTCAAAGATCTCGACGCTGATGTGCGAGCAAAGAGGCTGCGTCTGCTGCTTTCGGCGCAGACACCGGCTGTGATTGTGGCAAGGCGCCACGTCCCGCCTAAAGAGTTAGTATCTCTTTGCGATGAGAAGAGCATCCCGCTACTGCGCACGCAGATGTCTACGATGAACCTCATCACTAAGCTGACACTTCTTCTCGCTGAAGAATTCGCCCCTGCCGTCGACTGTCACGGCACACTTGTAGAGGTTTTTGGTGTTGGAGTGATGATCCAGGGAGACTCCTCGGTTGGAAAGAGCGAAGCGGCGCTTGGATTGATTGAGAGAGGTCATCGCCTGATCTCTGATGATATTGTCCGTATCAAAAAGAAGGAGAACTCCTATTTGGAAGGCTCTGGTGTGGCGTTGACAAGGCACTTGATGGAGATTCGCGGCATCGGCATCATCAACGTCGCCTATCTCTACGGCGCCGTCTGTGTGCGCGATACCAAGAGCATCGATCTGGTGGTGAAGCTAGAGCAGTGGGATGATGATAAGTTTTATGATCGCATCGGCCTTGATGAGTCGACCGAAGATTTCCTAGGTGTAAAGATTCCCTCGCATGTCCTGCCGGTGAAGCCGGGTCGCGACGTGGTGCTTCTCTTAGAGACGATCGCTCTGAATCACCGCCTCAGACTATTAGGTTACAACTCCGCAAAAGAGTTTCAGTCAAAGATGATTGAGACGCTCAATCATAACCAAATACGCACCCCAAAAACGGAGCAAAATGTTCTATGAGCGAAGTAAATAGGGAAGAGTTTACGATGACTGTTCGCTGCCCGTTGGGACTCCACACGAGGCCGGCTACAGATATTGCGCGCGTTTTGCAAAAGTGTAAAAGCCGCGTCACATTCACCTATAAGAAACGCTCTGTTAATGCCAAAAGTATTTTGAGTTTAATGATGCTCTCCGTACCGCGCAATGGCCGTATCCATGTGGTTTTAGAGGGAGAAGATGCCAAAGATATCAAGCCTAAGCTAATTGACGTTGTGGAAAAATCTGAGGAGGAAGTCGCTACAAGATGAGTCGACGCGTTGTCAAGGGGACTGTTCTCTCAAGGGGTATTGCGGTAGGTAAGCCGCATCTTCTATCTGTTTGCCATCTCGACGAGGTGGAGAAAAAGCGGACTACAAAATGTGTCGAAAGGGAGATCTTACGCTACCAAAAAGCGATCTCAAAGAGTATCATCGATGTAGAGTCCCTCCAAAAGCAGCTTAAAGCTGAGTGTGCACACGCTGGTGTTGCAGTTTTAGAGACACACAAGCAGATGCTCAAAGATCCCCTTATCACCGATGTTGTCGAAGAGGAGATCCGCAATAGCAAAAATTCAGGACTGACGGTCCTAAACGCCCTTATCGAAGAGTATCGCGAGCGTTTTCGCTCCCTCAAAGATCCGATCATCGCCGAGCGCTTCTGTGATATCCAGGATGTCGCTGACCGCGTTCGCAACCATTTACGACGACGAGACCGCCTCTGCCTTAACCAGTTTGGTGAGGAGGTGATTATCTTTGCTCATGAGGTGACACCTACAGATGTCGCCGAGATGCGAAAAAGTGAGGTCTTAGGAATCGTCACACAGGTAGGTACTGTCACCTCCCACGCAGCAATCATCGCCAAAGCCAAAGGAATTCCGTTCCTATCCAACCTCTCTTTTACCAACGAAGAGATCTTTGTCGCCAAAGAGGTGATAGTTGATGCGACAAAGGGTGAGCTGATCATTCTGCCGACCAAGCAGGAGCGAGCAAAATATCTCGCGCAAAAAGAGCAGCTCTTTGCCTACAAAGAGGCGCTCGAACATGAAGAGATTGCTTCTGTCACTCAAGACGGTAAAGAGATCGGCCTCTCCTTAAATGTTGATTCACCCTTCGACTTAAAAGAGAAGACGAAGCAGCAGTGCTGCGGCGTTGGGCTTTTTCGCACGGAATTTCTCTTAAATAGCGACGGCATCGAGGTGGATGAGGAGGAGCAGACTATCGTCTATGAAGATCTCCTGCGCGCTTTTGAAAATAAGCCTGTTGTGATCCGCCTCTTTGATTTTGGCGGTGACAAGGAGCTACCGGCAAGACTCTCCAAAAAAGAGGAGAATCCGGCCATGGGATGCCGCGCTATACGCCTCCTTTTGCAGGAGAAGCAGATGCTTAAAAAACAGCTGCGGGCGATCTACCGTGCGGCTAGCGCCGGTATTCCGAAGATTCTTTTGCCGATGATCACAACGCTATCTGAAGTTGACGAAGTCAACGCTTTCATCGATGAGGTGATCAAAGAGCTTAGAAAAGAGGGACACAAGGTGAGGAAGCGGCTTCCTTTAGGCTGTATGGTCGAAGTGCCAACGATCGCTCTTCTCGCCGACCTCGTGGCAAGACGCGTCGACTTCCTATCTATTGGAACCAATGACCTCACACAGTTTGTCATGGGCGCCGACCGCGCCAATAGCGAGGTGAGTCACCTATACACTTCGCACCACCCCAGTATTTTGCGCCTGATCGGCTACGTTGCTTCAGAAGCGAACAAGAGACGTCTCCCCTTCTCCATCTGTGGCGAGATCGCTGCCGACCCGCGCTTCACACCGCTTCTTATCGGCTTAGGCTTAAGCGAGCTCTCCCTGCATGAGAACGCCTTTGCCAGCGTGCGCCACCTGATTAGCCAGATCACCAAAAAAGAGGCGCAGAGCCTTGCCAAGAAAGCCTTGCGTCTTAGCGAAGCAAGTGAAGTGGAAGAGCTCTGCCTCGACTTCTACCGCACTAAGTGCCCTGAAGACCAAACCTACTAGTCTCATCTGATGGCGAGCCACTTAGGTTACGATTTTCTTTTGTAGATCTCTTTTCGATGACCAACATTTAGGACAAGAATCAAAAGTTTTTTGTCATGAATTTCGTAAAGAACACGGTAAACACCTACTCTTAGTTGATAGGTGTTTTTCTCCCCTTCCATCTTTTTACATGCTGAAGGGCGAGGATTGTCAGCAAGCCCTCGAATTTTTTCTCTTATCTTTGTGGCCATTTCGGCATCAATCTTAGAAAGAGTCTTCTTTAGGCTTGGGTTAATGACAAGTTCATAGGGCATTAAAGCTTATCCCAACCTAAATCTTTTTCCATTTCTTCCCAAGGAATGGTCCCTTTTTCTTTGATTTCCCCTTTGGCCTCTTTTAAAGACTCTCTATCCCACTCATCCTCACAATCTTCGATACAACGAATGATGGCTTGTGTTAAAAAATCTTTCATTTTCACCTTTTTTTTCGCACAGGTCATTTTAAGGTAAATATACTCTTCTTCGGGGAAATTAAAGGTGATTTTTCGAAACTCTTGCATTCCTTCTCTCCTTTTCTATTATTATAGCCATTTTGCTGGTTTTCTGTCAAACCAGCAAAATGGCTATAATTGTTAAAGCGTTGACAGCTCTACAAAGCTATTTGTTTAGGTATTTAGTGAGATCTCCGACAAAAATATACCCAGTATGTGCAATAAAACTGTACATACTGGGGAAAACTTGGAGATTCATGAAATCCATCGGCTTGCTGCTCAAGATGAGTTAAACTACCCATTTACCGCACCGAGGGTCCCGAAGACCAAGCCTACTAGATGAGCGTCCGATTGTTACTGGTGAGCCCAGAGGTTTTGATCAATTCTTCCACTTGTGTTGCCGCTAAAAAAGATACTTTGGGAATTTCTCGTCTGGTTTACGAGCCAACGGTAGCCAGGATAATATTGATGGACAAAGAGAATAATCTCATCGCTCTCTTTCCAATTTTGTACCATTTTTAAACTCTCAGTGAGTCCATGATCCGTTCTGCACGAGATTTCTTCTTCGTGCCAAACTTTATGAAAAAATTCCTGTTGATGATCACCAACCGAAACCACAAGATTGAGGTTAATCTTCTGCCTGTAAAAAAGGTATTCGCAGTCGCCAATCTCATACCAATGTTTAGTTCTTTCTCCTTTTATGCATTCAATCTTATTGTTGGTCGCGTAGGCAATATAGGGCTGACCAAAGATATGAAAGGGGTCTTCCGTCAGGGGGACAACGTTGTCTGGTACCTCAAAAGGGGTCATATCAAGAGGCATCGTCTCCAAGGAACAGGGGATTTTTTCGATATTGATCAGGAGAGTTGATAATGAGCGGTTTAGGCGGTGAACAAGAATTGTCAACTTTGTTCCAAAAGGTAGATGTAGCTCCTCTTCCGTTGTTGCCCATAGAGTTATTGTTGAGCTCTCATCAGATATTGAAAGTTGAAGACGATTGCCTTGATGAGTTAGCAATATGGTAGGATAGGCATTGAACTCATCTGTGACTTCGGCGGGGGTCAACTGCCAAAGGGGTTTTTCGCTCAGCGGTGAGCAGTGGTGAAAAAAAGAGAAGAAAGACAAAGTATTTTAACATAATTTACACCTCTGTCCGATTTAGTATAGAAATTTTATCGATAAAAAAGAAAGATTAAATTTCTTAAAACACCTGATTTATAAAAACGGTTGCGAATTATGGTCTGCAATCTCTTGAGCCAGGATAGCTTGGGAAGCTGGAGGAATTGTTGTAAAAGATTTTGTTGTTCTCGGGAGAGTTGGTAGCGCTCTGAAAAGAGATGTGCCTGCCAGAAGATCTGCTCCATCGATTGTTGGTAGCGTTTGAGGCGTTTTAAGCTGAAATAGGGGGGAGCGCCGACCTGATTTTGCCCATGCTGGCGGTAGAGGATGAGCGGCTCATCGATCGCGATGATCTCGCCGAAGGCGGCGGCGACGAGGGAGATCCAGTGGTCATGCATCGTTGCCCCTTCCGGTATTGGAATGGCAAGGTCACGCAAGCGTTTATTGATCAGTGTGGCGCAGCCTGTGACGCCATACTGAACAAGGAGGCGATTGAGCTCTTTGGCTTTTGGATTGATACGTTGATAGCGCCAAAAAGAGCGCCGGGTGGTTTTAAGATTTTGATCGACCACTTCGAGGTCATGATGGATCAAAAGCGGGCAGTCGAGGTGAGCTTTTTCCATCAGCTTCTCTAGTTTATCTTCTTTCCAGACATCATCTTGATCGCAGAAGGCGAGGAAGGGGGCAGATGAGTAGGCTAAAAGGGTGTTGAAGCTTTGAATGACGCCACGGTTATCTTCGGCGAAGAGGGTGATCTTATCGGGATAGCGCTTTTTCCAATCCTCAATGATTTTTTTTGTGCGGTCTGTTGAGCCGTCGTCGCGCACTAAGAGGTGCCAATCAGAGTAGGTCTGATTAAAGATCGATCTTAAGAGATCTTCAATCCACTTTTCTCCATTATAGGTGGAGAGAAGGATCTGCAGCACTATCTGTTCCTCTTCAAGGAGCCCTCAAGTTCCACAGCGGCAAACTGGATCAGTGTCTCCTCTTTTGGGGAGAGCTCGCCTTCGTACGTCTTCACTTCCGCTTTCGCGCTATGCCGTTTGGGAGGAGGCTTGTCAAACTCTTGAGGTTTTGGGGTGGGGTCGATCGACTTGTCGGGAGGTGGTGGCGTCGGCTTAATTTGTGGTGGCTGTTCTGGAGTTGGGGCTTTTGCCTCTGGGGCGGGTGGAGCTGGCCTCTCTTCGATACCCTCTAGACGTTCGATAATCTTTTCAATTGGAATGCGGTAGTGGCTGCGCAGGATGTGCAGAAGGATCGCCTCCAGAGCCACCTTGGGATGGTGAGAGTGGCGAAAATCGCTATGTTTGTCGATCAGGTAGCTTAAGATGTCGAGAACCTGGCTCTTGTCGTAGAGAGTTTGGCTCTTTTGGTACCCTATTTGCTCTTCTTCCGTCCAGACAAGCTTTTCTAAGGGAAAACCGAGCTGAAGTTTTGAGAGGATGCGGAAGTGGTCGATAAGCGTCTCGAGGAAATGGAGCAGATGTTTGCCTTCGGCATGCAGCTGGTCAACTAGCTCAAAAGCGACCTCGAGCCGTCCCTCTTTTCCCGCCTGATCGAGTTTAAAAAGTATCTCCTTTGACATCAGACCAAAGAGCTCCTGCAAGCTGGTCGCGTCGATCTCCTTAACACCGTAGGCGGCGAGCTGATCGAGGAGTGATTCGGCGTCGCGCAAAGAGCCTTCCGCCATCTCAGCGATGCGATGGAGCGCATCTTGAGTTACTGTTATCTCCATATCGGAGCCGATCTCACCGAGCTTATTGGCGATCACTCTGGTTGGAATGCGCTTTAAGATCAGCCTTTGGCAGCGGCTAAGAATTGTGGCGGGCAGCTTATGCGCTTCGGTTGTTGCTAAAATGAAGCGGGCGTTTGGTGGCGGCTCTTCTAAGGTTTTTAGGAGCGCATTGAACGCCTCTTTGGTGAGCATGTGCGCTTCGTCGATGATGTAGATTTTGCAGTGGCCCTGCTGCACCGAATAGCCGACCCCTTCGGTGATGGAGCGGATATCGTCAATGCCACGGTGTGAGGCGCCATCGATCTCTAGCACGCTCATTGAAGCGCCGGAGGTGATCTCTTTGCAGGAGGGACACTCATTGCAGGGCTCGACAGAGTCGCTCAAGTTGCCACAGTTAAGCGCTTTAGCGATCAATCGCGCCAGTGTTGTTTTTCCCGTTCCTCTGGGACCTGACAGAAGGTAGGCGTTGGCGAGCCGTCTATTTTTGATCCCATTTTGGATCGTTTGAACAACGGCGCGCTGCTCTAAGACTTCACTGAATCTCTTTGGTCTATAGCGCCTAGCGCTCACTTGGTAACTGCTCATAGTTTTTTATCATACGCAATGAGATCTCTTTTTCTCTACAGCAAGTTGTGCTAAAGGTAAAAGAGATGATTCGCCCAATAGAACAGCCAAAAACTCTTCAGCAGGCGCTGGACGAGAGCCAATACAGAGTCGAGGACCTGATGAAGGTTGTGCGCGGGAAGTTGGTGTTGCTCTCCCATGATGAAAAAAAGGGCTGGAGCGTCAAAGAATTTCGCGGTTTACGCCGCCTCTTTCAGCAATTAAAACGGAATCGCTCGGTTAAAAAGCTCTTAGGAAAGCTCAACAGAGATCTCGGTGAGCTCGATCAGAAGCAGGTGAAGGCGCTAAAAGAGATTTTGGAGCGTGAACTTGGGGAAGGGGAGATCGACGCCCCGGAGACGGCAGAGGCAGAATTTGGAGAGGCTGAGTTCACGATCGAGGGCGATGTTGAGAGCCGCAAGCTTGAAGTTGAGAT
>JAJFMK010000123.1 GCA_021772215.1 Chlamydiota bacterium
ACTCCAGATGAGGTGTACTGGGGAGCCCAGGGAGGGGGTACCCCCTCCCCGGGCCTCTGGCCCACCAACCCACAAACTAGAGGCGAACCAGTTCTCCTAAAGAAAAGAGGAAAACCTGTCTTGACAATGGGGTGCACTTAAATCATGGGTTTGCAGTTCGAAAACCTAGTCTGCAATAATGCTACATCTCTTTGTCGAACACTAGGTTTATCTGAGGATGAAGTTGTTTGGTCAGGTCCCTATTTTCAAGCCCCAGCAGCTCGTCGGAAAGGTTGTCAGATCGATTACCTTATCCAAAGCAAATATCGAGTGTTGTATATCTGTGAGGTTAAATTTTCCGAACGAGAAGTTCCCTATAGCGTAATAAAATAACTGAACGAAAAATCTAAGCGATTAAAAATACCTCGAGGTTTTTCACTACGACACGTCTTGATTCACGTAAACGGCGTATCTGAAAAGCTTGAATATGATGAATTTTTCTCTAACATCATAGATTTCCGCGAGTTTCTCAAGGGACCATAGAGAAAAACGTAGAAATCGAAATTCTGTTAAAACCCCTCATAAGAAAGAGGCATCTCAAAATTGGTAAATTGGGTTATCCTAGCTCCTAACCTAATATTTAGTATTTAACAACAAGAAGACAGCCAATGTCCACAACTATTCGTTAGAACATAATTCTGGACACAACCCGTTTTACTGTGATTGAGCGAACAAAAAAAAGAGAGAGCAACCCTATGTTTCCAGTTTCATCTTCACAAAATCCTTTCACAAATGGTGAGCCGTCACCAAGCAACCAAGACCAAAGCGTGGATAAAACCAAAACGCTAGTAGAGCAATCGAGAGCAAGGGCTTTAAGTGCACATACCGGCCAACTATACCGCGACCCCATTTCAGGAAGATTGACATACCCATTCCCCGCCCTGTTAGGGGGCAATGGCAATAACTTTCCCATACTCAACCTCGGCAGTCTTGAAAGCGAAATTCTATCAACTGATCCTCAAGTTCAGAAAAAGGCCCGTTCGGACTTCAAAGAAATCATGAAAAACGTTGGCTTTTTTTACCTGTCAGATCACGGTATCGATGCCTCACTTTTTAATGATTTTATTGAAGTTACCGAAGAATTTTTCAAACAACCCGAAGAAACTCTTATGACTATGCAAAAACCTATTTCAGGAGGATTTGCTAGAGGCTTTACACCAGTGGAAGGTGAAAGCACGGCGAAAGCAATTAACGCTGGTAACTATGGGGATTTATGTATGAAATATACCATGGGAATGGAGGATAATTTTTTTCCAGACGAAAGATTTGAAAATACATGGAGAACCTATTACGAAAAAATCAGTAATACCGCCCGAAGAGTTTTGAAACTCATTGGGGCAACATTAAATCTTGATCGCCATGAATCCTGGGAGCGCCTATTGGATGGGAATCCTCTTCTACGACATCTCAACTATCCCGATACTCCAATAGAGAGGTGCTCTGACAAGTGCGAAGTGCCCCGAATGGCTCCACATCACGACATTGGCTTAATTACACTCCTCTACCAGACCCCTTGTCCCAATGGTTTTTCCAGTTTACAAGCAAAAATCGGCAGCGAATTCAGAGATATCCCTGCAATTGATGGAGTTTTGGTTGTCAATTTCGGGGAGGTACTGAGTTTTCTAACTAATGGAGAAATCAAAGCGACCACGCACAGAGTGGTTGCCCCTCCTGCATCCTCACGCGAAGGAAGTAGCCGCACAACATCTATCTGCTTCTTCGATCCCAAACCAGACTTCCCAGTAATGTCGCTGAAAGATAGTATGATCCCAGGGTCTGAGGTAAAACCCTTCAGTAAATGGGTTGCGGAAACACTTGAACGATTTTCTTCTTTAAATCAAAGATAGAGACACCCAGTGATTTGGCGCCTCAGATGTGAGCTTTAGCGGCTCCTCGTCAGCTTGATGGATGACGGCATTGAAGCCGAGACGCTTAAACTCCTGAGGGTCAAAATGATAGAGTGCGTGGGAAGGGATGAAGATCTGGATCAGGTCTTTGTTCTTTGAAACTTTAAAGTCGTGAGGGTTGGCGAGATCATGGCTCTCATCTCCGCGGAAGCGGGTGATCTCTTTGCCGAAGAGGCCGTGAATTGGCTCCGGGGTGAAGAGAAAGTGGTGACAAAAGGGGGTGATGATGTGGGAACTCTTTTGATCGCGGGTATCGAAAAAGAGCTCGATGCAGTCACCACGCTTGGGATTTTGCGGATCGATCTCAAATCTCTTTTTCGGATAGCTCACTGCGATGTAGAGCCCATCAACACTCCAGCCGATGTATAGATTGTGGCGAGGTGAATTCTCAAAGGGCAGCGGCAGGTGATGTTTCTCTTTTAAAGGAAAGTCCTTTGCCCCGTTAACCTCAAAGCGCATGGCAAAATAGGGGTGGGGCGAAAGATCCGCCCCATAGAGATTGACGAAGGTGGGCTCCTCAGACTCGCGTTTAGAGAAGCGCCTCATCGTTTTCCTCGCTCTGCCTTGTAATTTCGTCGGTAATACCTTCAATTTGTAGGGCGCCCTTCGCCTCAATCTGCCCCAACAGAGTTTCCAAAAGCTCCTGCTTCATCTGGCCAGCAATTTTTAAGCTAGCGCGATCAGTTAGCTCTTTAAACTCTAACGCATCGCCCTTATCGGTCAAAGCTGTTAGAAGAAAGAAGTTTGAGGCGCCATTTTTCAAAAACTGCACCTCAGAGGATTGGTTTGGCTCCATCGAGAGAAGTTCTTCGAAAGGAAGCGGCGCCGACTGACTGTTCCACTCCTCCATACGCGCCACAAGCTTAAACTGATCTTGAACTGGTGAGTTATCCTCATCCTTTACAAGATAGCCAAAAGCATTTCTGTCGCTGTCGAGCTTCTCTTTTGCTTGCTCCATAGCGCTTAGCATACGGTAGCAGGCGACGAGATCGGGTGTGATTGCCTCTTTGTGAGCTTTTTGCACCTTAAGCATCTTAGAGCGGAAGAGCTCTTTGAGTTGATCCTCTTTCTCTCCCAAGCCCGTTAAACGGTTGGCGAGAAGCTTGTCAATCTGTCCATCACGGCGGCTCTCGTCAAAAGTGGCTACCTCGAAGGCGTCAGGGGAAGAGAGAACACGAAGACGATAAGAGTCTCCTTCAGTGAAATGGGTAATCTCTGAACCGACCTCCGCATTTTTGATTTTTACGACCAGCTCCGGATCCTCGACAAATGAAGGGTACCCTCCATCGGCGTAGAGGTTAAAGCTCACTTTCTGCATCGGAGCTTGGGCAAGCGCCTCACGAGCCCACTCGGGATGCTCGGCCACAACCTCTTTTCGGCTAAACTGATCGACACGTTCATGTACAGCTTCACTTAATTTGTCTAGGCTGGCGAGACGTGCCTCTTCGCTGCTGTTGTCAGCTATGCCGAGCTCGGGAAACCGGCTCTGCAGAGTTTTGAAGTTCTCCTCATCGAGCTGCCAGCTCCAGAGCCTCTTTAATCCAACCCGGCCATAAAGTTGTTTTGAATCGACATGCGCCATCTCCAACTCTAAACGTTTTAGAGCAAGCTCCGGGCAGCTATCTACCACGTCACTTTTGAAACTCATCTCAAGAGGATTTATCAGCTCGGAGCTCTCTCCTTGGGCCACCTCTTCGAGGTAGGTTTCGAGCTGACAAAACTCTCTAAATTGGGATATCTGCAGTGCCTTTGGCAGCTGGTAGCAGACCACTTCAGCCACCTTCGCTCTTTTTGCTGCGATGGCATCTAGTGTCTCTTGATCGACAAAGGCGGCGGCGCCCACATCGCTGAAGAGTTTACGAAAGAGCAGAACGCGCTGCCAAAATTTCGCGGCGCCATTGAGATCAAGTCCCAAATTACGAAGCTGCTGCTGCATATAGCTGCCGGGAGAGTCAAACGCAAAGTCGGGGTTATTTTTCTGTAAGTTGAAGGTCTCTTGGGACCGTTTCGAGAGGTCAGCGATCGCTTCATCTCTTGTCACGACGTAGCCCCTCTCTTCAGCAACCTCGGAGAGGTTAAAGATCAACTGAGCAAAAAGGCGCACAAAGTCGCGACCAAACCAGTCGGAGAGTGTATGGTAGCCAAAGAGGGAGAGATCCTCTTGGCGCAAACGCTGGTCCACAGGAATTTTTTGCTGCTGCATCTGATAGACAAGGACACGCTTAGTGAGAACCTGAGGAAAGGCTCTCTCCGCTAAGTAGAGATCTTTTTTGGCCTCATAGAGCTCCATGGTGGAATTAAAGTCACCCCGTTTGTAGGTGGCATAAGCGTCACGAAGCTGTGGCGCAAACTCGTTCCAGACCTGTGTCGTCGTCAGATAGTCCACTTCATGGTGTCGATAAGGAGTAAAGCGTCGCTCTTTGGCGAACTGGACACGCCACTCTTGTGAAAAGCCAGTGATCAGATCTCCAACAACAACGTCGGCAAGGCCTGATGCTAAAAAGTCATTTTGGATCACCCCATCGTTTAAGAAGTTGGGGCCGATAAAGGCACCAAGGGCCGCGCTGTCATGCTGGTCAGTAGCAATAAAGTTGGCAAATTTCTCCAGTTCAGAGCGTTTTACCTCCTCTCCCCCATAGGTGACAAAGGCCACCTCATCGACAGATCCGTTCATCTGGCCGATCGGGCTGTAGGTTCCAAAGAAGGAAAACGAGATCACAATGATCACTGTGATGACAACAAAGATATATTTTTGATAGCGGTGCATGAACTGCAGCATAAAAGAACCTCTTAAGAATGGTAAATTAGTGAAATTTTAACCTATTTGGCGCTCAAGTGCAAGGGATGTGACCTCTCCGATCGCCCGAAATTTCAGGTGCTGGGGAGGTTTAGGGACTCTTTTAAAAAAAACATTAACAGTTGAGGGGCTTGTGAAGTAGACCTCGTCGACTCTCTCAAGATCGGGAAGGGGCGTCAGCCTCTCCTCGACATCATAGAGGGGCAGCTCAATCAAAGGAATCTGCGCCTCATCACAAAATTTTTTAATCACCCCTCTGGCCCGCGCTGAGCGAGGCCAAAAAAGGGACTCAGGTCGAATCTTTTCCAAAAGGGCCACTACACCCTCTTGCGTCTCATCTTCTGCAACATATTGAGCGTTAAAGCCTAGTCGCTTCGCCGCCGCAAAGGTTTTTCTCCCCACAGCGATGAGCGGCTCTTGTGGCACCACCTGCATCAACTCTAGAGCAGTTTGACTAGTAAAAAGAAGGTGGGAAGTTTTAGAAAGCGACTCTTCCCAATCAACTGGCAGAGGTTTGATCTGAATCAGGGGGCAGTGGATCATCCCCTCTTGGGCCCTAAGCCCGACATGTAAGATTTTCGGCATCGATTTGTGAAAAGAGTTCCAACATCTCCTGATCTCCCTCTCGAATAACAATGGCGAGCTGTCCTTGGAGAGGAGTCGTCTCGCCAGGGAGATAGAGGCGATTTAGTTTAGTTAAGCCGAGGCGAACAAGAGCTGCTTCGGCGATCACGACAGCGTCGAGATCACTTTCAAGCCTGGCGAGGCGCTCTTCGATAGTGCCGCGCAGATCAATAAAGGTGAGCCCCTCTTTCAGTTGTGACACCTGCTCTTCGCGCCTTTTCGATGAGGTGCCGACCAGCTGGATCTCTTCTAGAGATTTATGCAAAACGAGGGCGTCGCGCGAATCTTGCCCTTCTGTTAAGGCGGCTATCATCAACCCTTCTGGCAAAGGCTCGGGGAGATCCTTAGCCGAGTGAATCGCAGCGTCAATTTCCCCGTCAAGAAGCGCTCTATCAATCTCTCGGGTAAAGAAGTCTGTTTTATCTAAATCGCGCAGCGAAGTGGTGCGGTCGAGGTCTCCTCGTGAGTGAAAAAAGCGGGTCTCAAACTGCTGTCCCATCAGCTCATAAACCTCTTTAACCTGAGCTCTTGAAAGAGGGGAGGAGCGCGCCCCGACTTTAACGCAGGACCGCATCGATAGCCTCCTCTAAGCGCTCAACTCCATTTAACTCTAGCCCATACGTCTCCATCTGTTTAAGTCCCTTCTTTGGCAAGATGGCGCGCTTAAAGCCTAAGAGGTGAGCCTCTTTAAGCCTGGTCTCTGTGCGTGAGACCGGTCTCACCTCGCCTCCTAAACCCACCTCGCCTAAAACAACGGCTTCAGGGTCAATAGGGCGATTTTTCCAAGAGGAGACGATGGCTGCTATGACTCCTAAGTCTATCGCCGGCTCAGTGACTCTTAAGCCACCCGCAATCGAGACAAAGATATCGAAGCGGTGAAAGTGGAAGCGGATCCTCTTCTCCAAGACCGCCATCAGAAGCGGCAGACGATTTTGATCAAAGCCGGCGCTCTTGCGAATTGGTGTGGGATATCCGGTCTGAGTCACTAAACTCTGCGCCTCAATGAGAAGGGGACGTGTTCCCTCAACGGTAGGAATGATACAGGATCCCACCTGCCCTTTTTGCCTCTCACCTAAAAAGAGTTCCGAGGGGTTGGGCACCTCTTTTAGCCCTTGCTGCACCATCTGGAAGATAGCGATCTCATCGGTGGGCCCAAAGCGGTTTTTTATAACGCGGATAAGCCGATTTTGATGCTGTCGATCCCCTTCAAAGTAGAGGACCGTGTCGACGAGATGCTCTAAAACTCTGGGGCCGGCGATCTCCCCCGATTTCGTCACATGACCGATGATAAATGTAGCCATATGGCGCCGCTTGGCCAGATGCATCAGCTCCTGGGTCACCTCACGAACTTGCGTGACAGAGCCGGGCGCTGAGGGCACCTCATCTTTGTAGAGGATCTGAATGGAGTCGACAATTAGGACGTCTGGCTCGAGCTGCTCAACTTGCGCTAGAATTGATGAGAGCGCTGTTTCGCTAAAGAGGTAGAGGTTGTCGGATGAGATGCCGAGGCGGTTGGCGCGCATCGAGGTCTGCTCGCACGACTCCTCACCGCAGACGTAGAGAACTTTGTGATCTCTGTTGGCAAGAGAATCTGAGATGTGAAGCATCAAAGTCGATTTTCCAATGCCAGGGTCACCACCGATGAGCGTTAAAGAGCCGACGACTATTCCGCCGCCCATGAGGCGGTTAAACTCCTGCATCATCGTCTGTAGCCGCTCAACTTTGAGCTGCCCCACCTCTTTGATGCGCACAGCTTTTGTCGTCTTGGGCGCCTCACAGGCGAAGCGCCTTGTCAGCTCGGGGAGAGGTTTCTCCTCGTGAAAGCTGTTCCACGCCTTACAAGTGGGACACTGCCCCGCCCAGCGGCTCTGCGTGTGGCCACACTCCTGACAGCAGACCTGCGTCTTAACCTTCGCCATCGATCCTCTCCAGTGCCTGCTTGGCCGCCTCCTGCTGCGCCTCCTTTTTGGAGCCACCCTGACCGGAGCCGAGCACCTCACCGCGCACCATCACGGAGACCTCAAAAATTTTCTCATGATCCGGTCCAATCTCCTGAATGAGCTCATAGTTAGGCGGCTCATGGTAGCGCTTCTGGCACCAATCCTGCAGCTTCGCCTTCCAGTTGGTATCAGGGGTTGAAAGAGTCTCTTCAATGGAGTCAATCAACCGCTTGTTAACCAGCTTTTTTGCCTCCTCAATCCCCCCATCGAGATAGATCGCCCCGATCAGAGCTTCTAAGAGATCGGCACGGATCGACTCGCGCCCGCGCCCATCATTTTGTTTTTCACCCCTACCCAATAAAACGTAATCACCAATACCAAGTTCCTGCACATACCCGGCGCAAGCCGAAGCGTCGACGAGCCTGGAACGTAAATGAGACAGCTCCCCTTCAGGCGTGTAGGGCAGCTTTTGGTAGAGATATTCCGAGACGATCAGCCCCAAGACAGTATCCCCTAAGAATTCGAGCCTCTCATTATGTTGATCGACAATCCCGCGATTTTCATTCAAAAAGGAGCAGTGGATAAAGGCGGACAGAAGGAGATGTTTGTTCTTAAAGTTATAGCCGACTCTCTCCTCAATCTCCGGCACGTTCGAAAGCAGTGTATCTATTTCATCCATGAGAGCTTAAGGATAGCAGGTTAACTTCTTTTTTTCTCCCCAAAATCCTTAAAATCGACCAGCAAACATTATGCTGGTGAACATTATGTTCGTCAGCATAATGTTGAATATTCCCCTTAGATTATGGTATCATTATCGCATGAAATATATCCTTGATCCCTCAATGAGGCAGACCTTTATGGAGAGCGGCCAGCTCGAAATAGAGGAACTTATCCCTGAAAAGCTCTTAGGCGATGTCAATAATTTTATTGATCAGGAGATGCCCAAACATCCCAAAGGCCAAAAGCGCTACATCGCCGGAAGAGATCTATGGCGAAGGTCCCCTGCTGTAAAAAAGATTGTTCTTAGGAGCACACTTGCTGAACTGGCTAAACAGCTTCGGGAGGAAAATGAGCTCTTTTTAGGATTTGATCAGCTATTTGAATCAGCGCAAATAGAGCAAGCCTCTTTAGAGCAGCTCTTTAGCGTCAAACCGCTCTCTGTAGGACTGATGATCTTTTTAAAAGGGGAAAGAGCTGGCTCGGGTCGCTTCATCCACCCAAAAAACAGTCTCAATTGGGATGAGAAGGAGCCCTTTATAGTGATTGGCTATGCCAAACAGGGGGCGATCTATCACGAAAACAGCGACGATTTGGGGACTGACTTTTTAAAGCAGTTTAATATGCGAGATCGCCATCCCCTAAAAGATCCGCTCCACCCTAAAGTATAGCGGGATTCGTAAGGGGATTATTTGAAGAGGAGCCCATAGGAAGAGCGTTCCACCCCAAAGCGAGAAGAGCTGGATATGTGGCTAACCCTAAGCCCCCTAACCCCGCTTCCGAAGGCGTATGGAGGACGCGGCCGAAATGAAGAAGAGAGGCGCCTGCCATAATAACCATCGGAGCGCCGCTGTTGATCAGCTCTTTGACAAGAAGGTTTAACCCTAACGTATCCTTTGTTAAAAGCACTTTGAAGAGCAAAAAGCTACCGCCCACCATGAGAGAAAGGCCAGCTATACGTATAGGAAAGGCAATCATCTTCAACGCCAAGGTCTCAACGCCCGACAGGGCATCGATAGCAGGAAGAAGAGAGGGGGGAACAGGAACTAATTGCGGCTGCTGCTGCTGTTGTGATACGTTTTGCACCGACTGCTGTACTGGTTGAGGAAGAGACATGTTAATCCAAGATTTTGGTCTAAATAGCGCTAACAGTAACATGAAAAGGGATTTTGAGGCTCTATCCAATTTAGAAACAGATGCCATTTTACATCTCTATGACTGGGAAAAGCCCTCTTTAACCTATGGCCATTTTGCCAAACCGGATCAACTTCTCAATTTACCCAATTGTCAAG
>JAJFMK010000124.1 GCA_021772215.1 Chlamydiota bacterium
CAGATCGCATGCACTGCTGTCCACAATGTGGGTATACGGCAACAAGGGACTTCAACGCAGCAAGAAATATTTTGGCCCTCGGACTAGATGGCCTGGGAACATTCCCTAGAAGCCTTCGCCTTTAGGCGAGGGAGTAGTCACCACTTTTTAGAGCTTTTGAGATTTCCTTCCTGTAGAGAAATTCTTGAAAAACTTAACACCCAACGAACCTATTCTCACCTAAATTCTTGTGATGAATAAGTGAACAGGCCTTAAGGAGCCACTGAATAATTTAGGTGTAGCTGATTTCTTGATGATTTCGTTTCCAGTTGGCCGATTTTGTAAGTTTGCATACTGTTGACAGTAGGGAACTTATGAAGTTGGTCAAATAGGAACGAAAGGGCGGGAAAGCGGCCTACACGAATTGTTCAGTGGCTCCTTAAGTGATCTCTTCGGGGAGCTCTTGTGAGGCGGGCTTGATTAGGCGGTTTATGAGGGTGGCGGAGGCGAGGTAGAGGCAGGAGAAGGTGAGGCCTAAGGTGGCGACAATGAGAATCGACTGGTCAGGGAGAATGATGGATTGGGAGATCCAGCCGGTGGTGAGGGCAGCGAAGGCGGAAGCCGTCGCGGCGTGGAAGAGGGGTGGCACCATCGAGGGTTTGTCGACGGGGAGTTTGTTATAGAGGTAGATACCGTTAAGGAGTGAGGAGACACTGGTAGCCAGGGCAACGGAGGCGGGGCCCCAGCCAAAGGTAAAGATGAGCAGGTAGTTGAGGACTGAGTTAGTGCACATGGCGAGGAGGGCGCCCTTAGCTGGAGTGCGGAAGTCTCCGAGGGCGAAAAAGACCTGTGCCTGGATGAGGATAAAGGTAGCGGGGAGCAGGCCGATCATATAGCAAACGAGCACTGTGGCTGTCTCATTGACAGCGCGGCCGTCAAACTCTCCATAGCCGAAGACTGCGTCGATGATCGGGACCGGTGCGAGAAGGGTAAAGAAGGTGATAGGGATCATGAGGAAGGAGCATTTCGAGATCGCTTCATGGAAAAAGTGGCGAAACTTGGCCGTCGCTCCACTTTGAATGGCGCGAGACAGTGGCGGCAGAAGGGCCGAGGAGATGGCGATTCCAAAGAGAGCGAGCGGCACCTGCTTTAAGCGGATCGCATACCAGAGATAGTTGGGTCCTTCGGTATCGGCAGCTAGGGCGAAGAAGGGGTCGATTGCATTGTTGACCTGGATGGCGGCCACGCCGGTAAAGCCGAGGCTCATCTTCTGGACGAGGCGCTTGATATCAGCAGTCCAAAATTTCCAGCTCCCCTTGCCGGCGCCCCATGTATAGGGGATGGTGATCAGCCACTGCGCAAAGCAGCCGAGATTCATTGTAAGAGCAAGCCGACGTATTGCCTCTTCAAGTTCGAGGTCGCGGCAGAGGATGGCGCCGCCGATCCAGACTAGATTGAAGAGCGCCGGCGCCGAGGCGGGGAGAAAAAAGCGTTTTTCGCACTGCATATAGGCGGCGTTAACGCCATAGAGCGTTAAAAAGAGGAGACTCGGCAGCATCATGATCGTCAACGTAATGATCTCAGCAAAATCAGAGCTAAAACGTGGCAGGCAGAGAAGGATGGTAGTGGAAACAGCAATAAAGATTAAAAGGATGGCGGTCATTGAGCGCTTCAGAGTCGAAAAGAAATTGAGCGCCGCCTCCTCCCCATCATGTTTTCTCTTCTCTTCAAAGAGAGGAATAAATGCGCTCTGCATGGCGCCGTCGCTAAAGAGTCTTCGGCAAAGGTAGGATAGGCGGTAGGCGACGAAGAAGAGGGCGACCTTCTCATTGGTTCCGTAAAGATACGCCATAGTAAAATCTCTAGCAAAACCGGAGAGACGGCTAAAGAAGGTGCCCGAGCAAAATCTTAAGGCGGAGTGAAGGATCGTTTTTGAGCTGTCAGTGGTCATATGTTATCTTTTTTATATCAGTGGTGCCCAGTTCGCTGCCAGATATTTTTAATGACTTAAGGCCGTTTCTAAAAGATTGAGGTCCTGTTTAGAGACGATGCCCTGATGATGGAGGATCTCAATTGATTCAAAAAGGCGACGAAGAGACATCGAGGAGCTTCCATCGATGAACTCTTTGAGCTGAAGGTAGGCGCGAAAATGACCATCGACTGAAGGGCGCCTCTCAATTTCAGCGCTGATCTGTTCCCACCTCTCTGTAAGGAAAAATCTGAGACGTAGGAGCTGCTGCTCCTTAGCAGTGGGGGCTTTTGCTTTGGATGATCTTTTAGCCATACTCTTCATATTCTACCTCCGGGTTGTGAAGGTTATCTTATGAAATTCGTTAATTTTTGGTAAATTTCCTTCTCTCTTGCTATACTCTACTCAATTAAGGGAGGTTCCATGGTCAAGCAGGCAGACCAGTTACTTATAGGGGCGCACACCTCGGCAGCCGGGGGGGTTTCCAACGCGCTCATTGAAGGTCAACGGATTGGAGCGACCACCATTCAGCTCTTCACCAGCAATCAGAGGCAGTGGGCAGGCCGGCCCATCCCTGAGGAGGAGATAGAGCGCTGGTTCTTAAGACTAGAAGAGACCGGTATCAAAGATGTGATGAGTCACGACAGCTACCTGATCAACTTAGGGGCCCCCGACCCTGAGGTTTTGAAGAAGAGCCGAAAAACCTTTAAAGAGGAGCTGATTCGCTGCCATAAACTCGATCTAGCCTACCTCAATTTTCACCCCGGCGCCGCTTTGAAGAGTGATCCGGAAGAGTGTCTGATTAAAATTGCCGACTCTTTGATAGAGCTCGAGGATCTCGCTGCAGAGGGAAGAACACGGCTTCTCTTAGAGGCGACGGCGGGACAGGGAAGCAACATGGGTCACCGTTTTGAACATTTAGGTTTCATCATCGAGCGGGTCAAGGGACGAGTGCCGATTGGCGTCTGCATCGACACCTGCCACATCTTCGCTGCCGGCTATGACATCCGTGATAAAAAAGGGTGGGATGAGGTGTTAAAGGAGTTTGATAAGCAGGTGGGGTTAAAATATCTCTTCGCTTTCCATGTGAATGATTCGAAGAAGGGCTTAGGAACACGCGTCGACCGCCATGACGATTTAGGAAAAGGTGAGATTGGGATCGACTGCTTTAAAGCTTTGATGACCCATCCAATGACGGAGAAGTTACCCAAATATCTAGAGACTCCCGGTGGACCTGACACCTGGAAAAAAGAGATCAAATTACTTAGAGGATTCTATGCGAACAAAGGTTAGAGTGATAAGAGGCGTTAAACCGGGGTCTGAGGAGATCGGACAGGAGGTGGAGATTAAGGGCTGGGTGCGCACGGTGCGTGAGCAGAAGCAGTTTAGCTTCATCGACGTCAACGACGGCTCCTCTTTAACAGGCATGCAGGTGCTGATCCCAAGCGAATATCCAGGATATAATGAGCTGCTGCCAAAACTTACAGCAGGCGCCTCTGTCTCTGTAAAGGGTACTTTAGAAGAGAGCCCGGGGGGAAAGCAGGCGGTAGAGATCCATGCCAATCATGTTGAGGTTATCGGCACGGCAGATGCTGCCAGCTATCCTCTCCAAAAAAAACGCCACACCTTCGAATTTTTGCGCTCTATAGCTCATCTAAGACCCAGGACCAATACCCTTGGCGCTGTGGCGCGTGTTAGAAACACGCTCGCCTATGCCACTCACAACTTCTTCCAGCAAAAAGGATTCCTCTACATTCAGACTCCGATTATCACCGCCTCAGACTGCGAGGGGGCGGGAGAGCTCTTTCGCGTGACGACAATGGAGCATGACTTGGTGCCCAAAACGGACGAGGGACTTGTCGATTATGCGCAAGATTTCTTCGGTAAACCGGCCTACCTCACCGTCTCCGGACAGCTCAACGCTGAGATCTACGCTTCGGCCCTTTCAGATGTCTACACCTTTGGTCCCACCTTTCGTGCCGAAAACTCCAACACTTCACGCCACCTCGCTGAGTTTTGGATGATTGAACCGGAGATGGCCTTTGCTGACATCAATGATGACCAAGACCTCGCTGAAGATTACCTCAAGTTTGTTCTGAAGGCTCTTTTAGAATATAACGAAGAGGACCTTCACTTCTTCGATAAGTTTATCTCGAATGGTCTTGTCGATCGGTTGAAATTGGTTGTGGATGAGAACTTTGAGAGGGTCTCCTACACCTATGCCGTGCGCATCTTGGAGAAGGCGCCCAAGAAGTTTGAATATCCGGTGCGCTGGGGCGTTGACCTACAATCAGAGCATGAGCGTTATTTGGCTGAAGAGTACTTCAAAAAGCCGGTGATTTTGGTTGACTACCCCAAAGAGATCAAAGCGTTCTACATGCGTCTCAATGATGATGACAAAACAGTCGCAGCGATGGATATCTTAGTGCCGAAGATAGGGGAGATTGTGGGCGGTTCTCAAAGAGAGGAGCGGTTGAGTGTCTTAGAGGAGCGGCTCGCATCGCAAAACTTAAATAAGGAAGACTACTGGTGGTATCTAGAGCTTCGAAAGTATGGCACTGTGCCGCACGCCGGCTTTGGTGTCGGCTTTGAGCGTTTAGTTCAGTTTGCGACCGGTATGGAGAATATCCGCGATGTGATTCCTTTCCCCCGAACTCCCGGAAAAGCTGAGTTTTAAGCGGCGGTTTTTGTTGCGGAAGATCTGTCCGTAGAG
>JAJFMK010000125.1 GCA_021772215.1 Chlamydiota bacterium
AACAAAAAATTGAAGGAAATAATCATCAAACATCTCCGTTACATTAAGAAAAATGATCACCCATATCGCGTGACTATAGGTGATGGTCGCACCAGTTATTCTATACAGTTGATCTCTATGTCAGACTCGTCACTCGCAACATTCGATTATGATCCAGACACTCATAATAAACTTAATGATTCAATGGTCATAATAAATGTTGGCAAGCAATATACAGGGAAACATAGAGAAGTCATAAAATTATTTAAAGAAGCTAAAAAACTTCCCCCGTCACCATCGCATGATAAATTTTGTATTTTTATGGGTCGGGTGCAGATCCTGACAGAGAATGAACAATGGCTTCCTTTATCGCGTCATGTGGTGGTCATTCCGTGTGATAAAAGAGGCGAGATTACTGAGGATTGTATTAACGATTTTAGACTGCATTTTGCAGTGACATTGCTTCACACAGCTTGCCAAGATTTTAAGCTGCATGAGAAAACGATGTCGCAGATTTTTTCCAAGATCCTTGATCAAAACACCCCGAAGCAGGAACAATTAAAGCTCATGCATGAGTTCGAGTATCGGCTGCATCATCTCTGCTACCTGAATCGAGGCAGCGCTGCAACCAACGAGATGATGCTCCAAGCGATGCGAGATACTGTCTGTCCTGAATATGTTGTAAAGGGCAATCTCGAGGCGCTAGCCCAGCCTTATCTATCTAAATATTAGAAAATTAAACGGATAAAAAAAGAGAGGGGCGCAGATCTTGGAAGAAGAAATGCCCCTCTCACGGTTTGGCACGCTGTCATTATATATCTTAGAATAGTTTAAAGCGATACAGATCTGTTTGGAGTCGTCTCTTGATCGTAGAGGTGATGTGAATCATGGGTGCAACGTAATGAATGTAAGTATGATAGGCTTTACATTAAGAGATTTTCGCTCCTTAAGGAGACACTGAACAACTCTGGTGGGCCGCCTTTTTTGCCCTTTCACTCCAATTTTTCCAATTTTACAAGTCCCCTACTGTCAACAGTATGCGAACTTGAAAAATTCAAAAACTTGGAGCAAAATCATCGAAAATTCGGCTACACCCGTCTTGTTCAGCATCTCCTTAAAGCGCTGGCTCTATTTCAAGGTGCTGCTCTTGGAGCCTGGAAAATCCTAAGACCAAGGAGATTCGATAGATTGTCTGGGCCTGTTCGAAAAGGAGCGGCTTGCTCTCCTCTACCTTTACAGGAACCACGCAATGTTCATAGAGCCAACGCGATTCCCCGGAGAGTAGAACAAGAGAGTTTTCCTCTAGAGGGAAGCTCTCACCCTTGGAATCATCATCAGGATGACGGATCTTAAATACTGTGGGAGCGCCTAGGCTATAAATCATCGTCACCTCTCCATTGGATGGGATATCCTTATGAAAGGAAAACCCTGCCATAGAAGGAGTGTTCCCCTCACGAGCCGCGTAGGTATTGAAGGTGAAATTCCAATCGAGTTTGCGTCCAAGCGTAAGCGTCCCCACTTGAGAGATTTGTAATACTCGTGGAATGATAGATTGATTTAGAAATGCGGGGAGATTGCTGCTGCCGATAAAATAGCTGAGCTTGTGGCTTTTTTCGTCATAGGTGTTGAAATGCTGGCAGTTAATCGCGCGGCTGGGGCTGTCTCTTAGGCGGAGCAGCTGGTAAAACTCCCTCTTTTTTGTATTGTGCTCTTGGGATTCGTGGGTACGTAAGGCCGGGCGATTTTTAACTTCCTCTTCAATAGCCTTGTGTAAGTGAATCGCCTCCCGTTTGATGACATCTAGCTGTTTCTTAGGAAAAAAATCGTTTAATATGAGGAGCCCCGCTGTTTTTGTAGCTACCTGACTATAACATGCTCTAAAAACACTCATAAACTTATGGGGTTAGTTTTGTTAGTGCGTCAGTAACTGTAGATTCCATTCCCGGCTCAGAGGTGGCGTGGCCGCCCTCTTGAACGATGAGGAGCTCGGAGTTTGGGAGTTGATTGTGAAGGAGATAAGCAGACCTTAAGGGGCAGACCATATCGTAGCGGCCATGGATAAGGGTGGTGGGGATATGAGCTATTTGAGAGCAACGGTTTAGGATCCAATCCTCTTCAGGGAAAAAGCATTGATTCTGAAAGTAGTGGGTCTCTACTTTAGCTGAGGTTAAGCCTGGATCTTCGGCCAAGATCTCCTCGATCATAGAGGGGTCAAAGTTGAGCCGGCAGCAGGTGAGCTCAAAGCGGTTCCACTCTTTGGCTGCCTCGATGTCGCCAGAGATGAGCCTTTTGGCGTACCCTTTGAGGGGGTCACCTCTTTCATCCTCTGGTAGAAAGGTGAGCCATCTGTCCCACTCTTTGGGGTAGAACTGCTTTGGCCCCTCAAAATGAAACCAGTCGAGTTCCTTCTTGGTTCCTAAAAAGATGCCTCTTAGAACGAGAGCGGCGATATTTTGGGGATAGGTGATGGCGTAGGCGAGGGCGAGTGTTGTCCCCCAAGAGCTTCCGTAGAGGGTCACCTGACCCAAACCAAGATGCTCTTTTAGCTTCTCAATATCCTCAACCAGAGCGAAGGTGTTGTTATCTTCTAAAGAACCTAAGGGGCGACTCTGCCCACAGCCGCGCTGATCAAAGAGGATGATCTGCCAATGGTTCGGGTCAAAGAGCTCTCGGTGGTCCGGCTTAGAATGTCCGCCGGGGCCGCCATGCAGGTAGATGATCGGCTTTCCTGTAGGGTTGCCGGACCTTTCCCAGTAGATTTCATGCCCCGATCCAACAGGGAGATGCCCTGTTTCGATATTAAGAGCCATTTTGAATCAGCTCGATCACCTTTTTAGAGATTTCCTCGGGAGGCTGTTCACCAGATTTGACAGTTTGAAGTAACCCCTTCGACTTGTAGTATTGGATTAGGGGAGCAGTCTGTTCGTTGTAGACCTCAAGGCGCTTTTTGATCGTTTCTAGATTGTCGTCAGCTCGTTTAGTTAGCTCAGTTCCACAGTTATCGCAGATATTCTCCTTAAGCGGTGGGGAGAAGAAACGATTGTAGATCATGTTGCACTCTGGGCAGGAGAGGCGCCCCTCTAGCCGCTTGATGATGATATCATCGGGCACGTCGATATGGATCACCTTGATTGTTGCATCAGTTGTGAGCAGGCGATCAAGCTCTTTGGCTTGATTCACAGTGCGGGGGAAACCGTCAAGGATTACACCCTTCTTTGCGTCGGGCTTCTCCATCCTTTTTTGAAGGATTCCAATAATCATCTCATCTGAGGCGAATCGTCCCGAGTTGACAATCTCTCGCACCTCATTTGCTTTAGCATCATCAGCCGGTGCCTCTTTAAGGTACTGTCTGATCAGATCTCCCGTAGAGATATGTGGAATATTAAACTTTTCTCTGATCACATCAGCCTGCGTCCCTTTTCCCGATCCAGGGGCGCCAAGAAGTATGATCACACTTTGCTCTGCAAAACCATTTGTTGACATGGCTAATAGGGTACACAAACTCAAAATTAAGCGAAACATCTGGACTCCTTTTTGATTCCAGATTCTATACCATCGCCGGTTTTGGATGCACCCACTCCATCGCTTCTATCAGAGCTGTTTGAGGGAAAAAGCGCATTTTGCTTGTTGTGAGTAGGCTGCCGACGCTTTCAAACCAGCGCACCCAAGCGGGGCCGCCCACAACGCCTACACGCCGAAAGTTTTTTCTATTAGCCAGACCGAAGCGGCAGTCATCCCATATAGCGCCCCACTCGATTCGCATCGAGGACTCTTCAAAGATGAAGAGCACATCGATCTTGCCAAATTTTTCGATCGCCTCACTCATTATAGGAATGAAGCGCTCTTGATAGTCTTGGTGGGTCAAAGACCCCTTCACCTTTACAGCGACAAAGTCGTCCTCACTTTGAGGCATAATCTCTAACATAATCCACCTCCACTAGTATTATACTCTTTTTGGGCTTGGGCTGCCCCAGGAGGGAAAAAATTGATCTAGACTTAATACCATCTTTATCAGACGTGTAAAATATTCATTTACAACAGACGAAAAAATCCCTATTTTGAGGGAAAATGGAGCAACAAAATGGACAATGGATTTACACGTCATAAAGGAGCCTATTTAGCAGAAGGGGTTCTCTTTTTAATTTTGGGGATTTTGGCTATTACACTGCCCAATTTCTTCTCTTTCGCTGTAGAGCTTCTGATTGGATGGCTCTTTCTATTCTCAGGAATATTCCAAGGATTTCGCGCCTTTTCGACGCGTCACATACCTGGCTTTTGGGTCTCTTTGATTAGCGCCATATTCTACATTGTAGCTGGAGCTTTGCTCCTTCTCTTTCCACTCAAAGGGATACTAACTCTCACATTTATCCTATCTCTCTTCTTCTTCTTAGAGGGGATAGCTCAAATTACCTTTGCCCTAACACTTCGCCCTGCGAGAAACTGGGGCTGGCTCGTCCTTAACGGCGCCCTAGCTTTGGCTATCGCCTTTATCATCTGGAGTGGCTGGCCCAAAGATGTCACATGGGTCTTAGGTCTTCTAGTGGGAATTAACCTTCTTTTCTACGGATTATCAAGGATCTTCTTAGCCTCTTCACAAGAGGGTTAAGAAGGCGCTGAACAATTCGCCTTATTAATATTAAATTTTAAATCTGTTGCAATCATTATTTAACGATTTAAATTACTGTTTTGTTTGATATAATCCATCTCTATATCAATTAAAATAAGGTAAGTAATGATATGAGTGGCAATCCATTTTTCGGGGCACTTCCTACCAGCAGATATTCATTTCTTGAAGCACTTGATTTCTTAACTGCAGCTGCTCCAGCTGATTCCGGAGGACCTTCTGTGCAAACAGAAGTGGGCCGCCTAACAGAACAGTTCGAAAAGGTGCAGATTTCACCTAAAAGGGATAGGCATGACCATTTAAGGAGAAGGCACGTTATACCGCATGTGAGACCTGGGAGGCTTTCCCACACTTTAAAAGATGTTCTTAGAAATTTAATCGGACCAACGCCGTCAATAGATTATGAGGCGCTAAGTTCGTTGAGATCGGATTTTCCAGAGGCGATATATCTCGAAGGTAAAGAGGGACTACCAGATTTAGCCTCTATACTCAATAGTCAAATACAACAAAGCACAAACCCTCCTATGCAGCTGGTTAACAAGCTGTTGGAAATGCTTTTTCTCAAAAACTATCACATACAAGCAGATGAGCTCTTTAACAGTCTTCCAGACCATTTAATCGATAGCAGAACCTGTGAGATTATGATAAATAATTTAGAGATGTCTAAAGTCTGTTCTTTCTATGATCGGTATTCTCGACATCTAATTGGCAATTTCAACGTTTGTGAAAAGCTCATTGAAGCATTTTATATAGCCGCAGAAAGCGATGATAGTATGAAGCTAAAAGCAGTTGAGGTCTATCGTCAGATACCCGCTGACAAGGAATTGAACCCTGAAGTTGCGAGCTATCTAGTGGAGATAAAGGATATATAGAGGCCTTTAGCGTCTTTTTAGCCTGACCAGCTACATCCTAATCCTTTGTAATGATCAACTCATCTGAAGGACGGCGCGATATTTAACCTGATTATTGCGCAATTTCTCAATGGCGCGATTCACTTCGCTTAAGGGGAATAATTCAATTTTAGGACGGATTCCCTTGTCGGCTGCTAGGCGTAGCATCTCAGTAATGGTCGGCCTTGAAGCGATGTTGCTCGCACTGACGGCCCGTCTGCCCACCAGAAGCTGAAAGACCGGCAATTTAATCTCGCTGGAGAGACTTCCTACTGTACAGAGCATGCCCTTTGGACGTAGGAGATTAGAAATAGAGCTCCAGTCGATGTTGGCGGGCACTGTTGAGAGGATGAAGTCAAAAGAGGCCAAATGCCTCTTCATTTGGGCCGTATCATTCAAAGAGATAAATTCATGAGCGCCAAATTTTTTCGCCTCCTCCTC
>JAJFMK010000126.1 GCA_021772215.1 Chlamydiota bacterium
AAACATGGAAAAAAGAAAAATTTAAATCCATTACACCACTTCTTTCCACCAAGCGGTTGGAAAGTTGTCAAAGGGACGGCAAAATTTATTGAAAATCCGAATGAATCAAGAGGGACTCGTAGTGACCAATACATAAAAGCAGAAGAGGATGAAGTAGTTTGGCAAGTCACCACACTAAATAGGGGAGGTGGCAAATCGGGAATATCTGATTTTCATATCGCCTTTCGAATATACAAAATGGTAGAAGAGCGTAAGTCAATCAAAAGAAACGTTGCCCTCCAATGGAACCAGTCTGTCGTCGCAACTGAGGTCCCTGACAATGCTGTTGTTACCTTTACCTCATTTGACGGAACTAAGAACCAGTATATTGGCGGAACTTTTTCTAACGACTACATAAAAGCAAAAAGGGTGGGGAAAAACATGCAATTTGAGGCACTTATCCCAAAAAACATCAGCAATGTCTCTAACTAACTGAGAATATATAATTTGGAGAGATAAATGGTAAAAGTAGGTCCAACCGGACAAGAGCACAAGGCTGTTGTCAGAACCTTGGTAGATGATTTATCAAAAAAAGTCGACAACCGTATTGATGAGATCACAAAAAAGGGACAGATTTTTCTTGTAGAGTTAGGCAATCAGCTTAAGATCGCCATCGAAAATTTCAAAATTGACTACGAGACTGCACTTGACCAAAGATTTAATCAGATCGACCGCTTGGCACATGAAAAAATTGGCGAGCTCAATGAGATGATCGAAGAATTTGATCGAGGCCATGAGACCTCTATTTCCCAACGGTGCGAAAAAATAAAGCATTGGATGAACGGCTTGCCCTCCGCTCCTTTGGTTACTGCAGTAACTCCTCTTTTTGTTGTTATTAATGATGAAGATGACGAAGACAAATCCATTTCTGTTGAATTTACCGGAAATTTTCCTCCGCGCAAGCAAGGCTTACCTCCTCCAACACTAATTGTTAACGAGCCCGATGTGAAAGTAACTCTGACCAAAGAGAGCGAAAAGAGCCTCAAATTCTCTGTTCCCATACTTGGCTTTTGTTGTGAGAACGATACTATTTCCCCAAATATTGGAGAGCTTCAAATTTCAAGGATTGGGAAAAACCAAGAAACGCTTCGTAATACTTATAGTGTCACAATTTTGACACTGCCCTTTGATCCGGGAACGCTAGAAATTACCTATCAAATGAAAAGAGAGGAGAGGATAGTCCGATCTCGCACGTCAGTACCCCTTATCCAGGACTCAAGCCAAAAGGCGGAATTTAAGAGCATAACTCATCCTTATCATTTCAAGCCCGGCCCTGGCTGGAAAATAGTCCCTGGAACAACTAAATTTGTGACAAATGGTTCGAAGGGAAATTTTAATCTGGTCTGTATCAAAGACGATGAAGAAAGTGTTATTTGGGAACTGTTCACGAAAAGCGTCAGCAAGGGTCCATCAGGCGAAGTAAACTTTAGTATAACTTTCGACGAGTATCAAATTGTCAAAAAAGATGAACAAGAGAGAAGGCTTGTTGAACTTGAGTGGGGATGTGATGTTTACGAAAGCGAAATTCCAGAAGATGCCCACTTTATCTTTACCTCTTTTGATGGAAACCAACGCTCGTGGAAACAGGACACTGACGAGCCTTTTTCAAACAGCTATATCGAAGCAACGAAGAGAGGGAAAAATATGGTATTTAAAGCCAAACTACCTACCCCTCCTGTAGATAATCCTCCTCCAAGTAGACAAGATAATCCAGCACCATCTAATAATCCCACTGAACCAAACTTGGGTGATTGCTGTTGCTTGTTATTTATGCTAGGGATAGCAGTTAAACATGTATCAACAGCCTTTTTTACACGAAGATAGTCACCTTTGAAACTTCGGCTAGGTAGATTTATCGATAGCTTAGGTGCTGCCGCGGGTTAGATGACGTTGCGTTCGCTGTTGAAGCGCTCGTAGTTGAGCTCGCCTTCGCGCTTCGCGACGACAACGGCGCAGGCGCCATCGCCAATGACGTTGATCACTGTGGCGCCCATCTCGCGGAGGCGGTCGATACCAGCTAAGATGGCAATCCCTTCAATGGGGAGGCCGGCAGCGGAGACGACGGCGGCGAGCATGATGAAGCCGGAGCCGGGGATGCCAGCAGTACCGATAGCAGAGAGTGTCGCAGTGAGAACGACTGTAGCTATTTGGGAGATGCCAAGCTCAATACCGTAAGCTTGGGCGACGAAGAGAGCGGCAGAGGCTTGGTAGAGCGCTGTGCCGTTCATATTAACCGTGGCGCCCAAGGGTAGCATAAAGCCGGAGATGCTTCGGGAGACGCCGAGGTTCTCCTGGACGCAGCTCATGGTGACCGGAAGTGTTGCGGAGGAGGAGGAGGTGGAAAAGGACATCAAAATCGCATCCATCATCCCCTTGTAGAACTTACGTAGGTTGAGTTTTGCTATTCCACGCACAAGCCAGGTAAAAGAGACTGCCGCCTGGATCAGATAGCCGGCGTAGAGGATGGCTAGGAACTTGACAAGAGGCAGAAGGGCGGCGAAGCCAAAGTTTCCCGACACCCACGCCATAATCGCAAAGATACCATAAGGCGAAAACTCAACAATAATACTGGTGAGGCTATACATCACCTCAGCTAGCGACTCTAAAACGCGCAGCATCGGCCGCCCCTTTTCACCAGCCGCAATAACAGCGACGCCTAAAAAGAGGGCAAAGAAGATGATCTGGAGGACGTTGCCGGTGGCAAGGGATTCGATCGGGTTGGAGGGAACAATCGAGAGAAGGATCTCACCAAATGTGGGAGGAGTCTCCAAAGCTCCCACCTCATTCACCTTCAGATGGAGCCCACTTCCAGGAGAGAGAAGATAGGTGAGGCTCATGCCAATCACAATCGCAATAATCGTTGTTCCCACATAGAGGGCAATTGTGTAGAGGCCGACACGGCTCATCCTCTTGGGATCATGGATGTTGGTAATTCCGACAGCCATTGATGAGAGAATCAGAAGCGGGATGATCATATTGATCAGCTGCAAGAAGACAGTGCCAATAGGCTTTAGGTAGATGGCATTTTCGCCTAAGATAAGCCCGGCAATTACACCAAGCCCCATACCTATTAAAATTTTAGCCCAAAGTTGCATAAACTTTTTCCAGTTGTTCTATTAGTCTTTCCAGTGTCTCATCTCCGTCAGTCACTCTCAAATCAATTTCGAGGGTGTGCAGAGGTAAAGAGAGTGCGGGAGGCATCTCCCATCGCACCCTATCCTTTTCGGTACAAAGAAGCGCCTCGGCCCCCAACGTCCGACAGTGGTCCGAAAACCGCTGTAACCTTTCCAAAGGAAAACCCTCGTGATCCGGATAGGATAAATGATCAATAATATTAAAGCCAATTTCTCCGGCAGTTCTCTCAAAACTCAAGGGGTTGGCGATGGCGCTAAGGAGACCCACCTTTGTGCCTTCAACATTTAAAGGAGGGTGAATGCCCCTCAACTTCACATCGGTCACAATCAATGGAGTGTCACTATATTTTTTTAACTCGCTCTTTAACTGCTCGAGATTTCCTTTGGGCCGATGGATCACAATATAATCTGCCATTTTTAGCCTTTTTGGGCTGTCGCGTAAAAAACCTCGGGGTAGATAGTAGCCAAGCCCAAAAGGATCTTCGCCATCGATCATCACAATATCAAGATCTCTTTTGATCCAGCGATGCTGAAAAGCGTCATCTAGCAGCATAAAGGGAATTTTTGCCTTCATCGCTTTGAGACTTGAATCGTAGCGATTCTTGCCAATAAAGGGTCTCAGATGCGGATTTCTTTGAATGGTAAGCTTCACCTCGTCGCCGCTTCGGTAACCGCGAGAGAGAAGGGCCATTCGTTTGGGAGCAAGACGGGCTGCTAGATAGTTAACAAAAGGGGTCTTACCTGTTCCTCCGGCGGTGATATTTCCCACACTTACAATAAAGCTGGAGGGCGGTTTTTTGGAGGAAAAAATTGAGAAATCAAAGAGCCAATGACGAAATGAAATCGCTGCCGCGTAAGCTAGGCTGACCAGGTAGAGGAGAGCTTTGGCTCCTTTGGTTCCCTCACCGGTCATCACCCTCTTGCCGAGGGTCTCCCAGTGAAGGCTAGCCATGGACCTCCAGAAGCTCACCTTGGCGGCTTGGATTGAAAAGCTGTTTTTCAACCAGGTCAATGATTAGATGAATCACCGCCATATGAACCTCTTGGATCCGCTCAGCTTTAGTCATATAGGGAACAACAAATTCTAAGTCCGATAACCCTTTCATCAATCCTCCCCCTTTTCCTAAAAAGGAGATCACTTCGAGATCCTTTTTCCTCGCCATCTCGACCGCTTTTATGATGTTTTTTGAATTACCACTGGTTGTGAGGGCAACAAAGAGATCTCCAGCTCTGCCGTGCGCCTCAACGCCTCTAGCAAAGACCTCATCAAAAGAGGTGTCGTTGGCCACACAGCTCATATGGCCAGGATCACTCAATGCAATCGCAGACAGAGCGGGACGATCCTCGCAAAAGTAGCCCGTCAGCTCTTCGGCAAAGTGCTGCGCATCGCAAAGAGAGCCGCCATTACCGGCGATAAGAAGCTTTCCATCCCTCTCATAGCACTCAGAAATTTTTTGAGCTGCGCTCTCCATAAAGAAGAGTGCCGACTCGTCACCGAGACTTTGAGCGGCAGAGATGATCTCTTCAACTTGGGTTACGAGGTAGCTCTTCATGAGCCAATATCTTACCCTCTTTGCTTTAATTTAGCAAAAGAAGCTGACTAAATCCCTTTTTGGGTATTTTTGGGTATTTACTTGGGTATACCGGTATAGAAGATACTGATCAATTAGGGTACAGCCGATTTTTCGATGATTTTGCTTTCAGTTGGCTGATTTTGTAAGTTCGCATACTGTTGACAGTAGGGGACTTATGAAATTGGCCAAATGGAAGCGAAAGGGCGGGAAAGCGGCCTTTCGCGAATTGTTCAGCGGCTCCTATAGATTGAATAGATATCAAACCTAATGCATAGCTGAAGAGACAACTTCCCTCCCTCTTCGCCTTGGTATTGAAGGCGCTTAAGGGAAGGAAGAATACGATAGCAAGCCATCTCATCCGTTGAGGTAGCCCTCAAGGCCTCTCACAGCAAGAATCTCCTCTACCTCTTGCCAAGAGACATTAACGCCTCGCTTTTTCCCCTCCAAGATACGAATGATGGAGAGCGCCACTTCACTGACCGGCTGGTTGTTTTGAGCTCTGTATTCTTTAGCGTCAAAGAGAACAGCGTTTGCCTCAGCGTATGTGATTTGATTAGCGAGATGATCATTCACATGAGAGAAGATGAGGTTAGTGGCGCGGCCAATCAGCTTTAGGTTGCTGGGCTGAACATAGGTCATGGTGTTACCAACCACTTTACCTAATTTTGCCATCACAGCTGTTGAGTGGGCATTGAGAGCCATCTTCAAAGCAATATTCGATCGCAAAAGAAGTGGGTCGGCAATGGGCTTCAACTTAAGAGGAATAACTGATGTTCCCCTAGGCAGCGCTTTTGACGAGGTAGTTACTGCGATAAGGTGAGTGTTACGCATACTTTTCAAAAACTTTTGCGTCTGCTTATCACCAAGCTCCCCTTCAAATAGCGCAGCTACGGAGATATCTCCAGGACTTTTTAAAATATTTTGGTGAGAAAAATCATACAGCTGCTGCTGATCATCGCCCGCCTTTTCAAGGCTTCTGATAGCCACATCTCTTAAATAGGGATTCTCAATCTCGTTAGAAAAGGGATCTTGGTAGAGAGCGGGATTCAACCCTTTAAAGGGTCTCCCTAAGAATTTAAGCCAGGCGGCCTGTTGATCTTTTGCTAACGTGCAGACCTGGATTAAACAGCGCCTCTCTTCGCTGTCGACGCGATCTAATGGAGCCAGCCTAAATGTCGGTGAGCGCTCAGTTGAGTCGGTAAATAGTGTGATCAACGCCTCATTAGCAAAATAGGTGGAGAAGTGTCCCTCTAAATAGGCTTTCGCTTCCAATTCTGTAAGCTTCGCAATCTGAGGAGCTGCCGAAGCCACTGATTTTTGAAGGGAGTCAAAATCACGAAGTCTGTCGCTTAGGGAGCGCTTCACAAGCCCAAACTGTTTTAGCTGACCCTTCGAGAGATAGGGATCCAAAAGCTGATAGATCGCCTCTTCTAAGACAACACCCAAGACGAACGTTTCGGTTGTGGTTGCCTGCATTCTTGTCGATCCTGCGATCGCCTGAGGTCCTGTAAAGAGGCAGACCTTTTCAATTCCGGGATGCTCTAACACAGCGCGGCTTCTCTCAAAAGGCATCAAGACCTCATCGGGGTTGTTATAGACAAAATAGGGGCGACCACTATCACCAACTAGCGATAGAACGGTTCCGATAACCGATGAAGTCTCTCCCCCTTCCGTCACAGTTATCACAACATCGCCATCTGTGATGCCATGCTCTTGAGCTTGCAATTTTCCGATCAGCTGAAGATCTTCAAAGCCCTCTAACGAACTAATCAGAGCGCGATCACCACCCGTCATCTCTCCAACTAGGCGGTTTTTGATATCGGGAAAGTGGTTTCGAATTTTTCTCCACGCAGAGTCCTGCTCTAACTTTGACCAAAAGGGTCTCCAAAAAGAACTTTCCAGCTGTTTTGCCAACCTTCCTGTCGCGCCGCAGCCATAGACATAGACTCGACTGCCCTCTCTGATCGCCTCGGCAATCTGATGCGCCATCCCCTCCAGCTGCTCAGGATTTTGCGCCAAATCCTCAATTTTTGCTGTGATATCCTCATCAACGGACAGTAAAGCTTTAAGTGCCGCCTCACTATCCTCTTGAATCAGCTGGCTAAGCTGCATCGTTTTGGGATGACGCTGCTCTGTGATAAGCGTATGAAGCTGAAATTCGGTCTGATTATTAACATAGTCAACTGACTCATCACTGGCGGTTATATCTAAAAGCTCTAGTATGCCTACATTCGCCATTGGCTCGGGAGCAGGGGCTGGTTCTAAATCGATCTCTGGCTCAGGATCAACCGGCTCCTCATCTAGCATATTGGGGATCTCTTCTGGGTCAGTTAGCTCTTCAACAGGTAGAGCTGGCTCTTCATTAACCTCAGCGGGCCAAAAATTATCAAAAAAGCCCGCCTGTAGAGCTGGCCCTGTAACAAACAGTAATGCAATAAACCATTTCCTATTCATCCTCTAACCTCCTAGTTGTTAGCCATCCAGTACAAAAGATGGCCTAAATAGTGTCAACAAAATTTACAAACTTTTAAAGCACCATTTATCTTCCCTTAACACTGTTTTGAGATAATTACCCTCTGACACAAAAAAGGTGCAATATGCAAAACCAAGACTTTTTCCAACTTTCTGCCTATCCGGCGACCTGGATAGATAACTTACTTATTGATAGCCCCAAGTTTGGCCGCTACGACAGCGCCAAAGACTTTGGCTGTCGCGGCCTCTCTCTTCTCATCAGCCAAACTGTCCTTCCGATCTTTGTCGGCTTTGATCTTGTCGCCAATACAGCACGCTCTTTGAGCTACCACGTCGCCGCTAAAATCTCAGGAGATAAAAGGTATGCTGAGCTCGCAAACCGCGCCGATAGCCTAGCGATGAAGTGCCTTCGTGCTCTTCCTTTCACCCTCTTAGGAATCTTTTGGAGAGATGCGATCAGCAACCACTTTCTCCCAGAAGCCGCCCCCAAAGGAACAATTCAGCCCAAGGGCCGCCTCTATGAGGCAAAAGCTGAGGTGATCCATGCTAGATCAGTTGACACCGTTCAGGGCGCCGTCAAGCGCGCATGTCGAGAAGGTAAAAGTATCTCAATAGCGGGAGCCGGCTTCTGCCAAGGAAAACAGACGCTCCCTCCCGAAGAGCTTCAAAACCAGATTCACCTCAACATGCGTGGCGTAAACCATATTGAGATCGATCCCAATACGAAGATAGCTAAAGTAGGCGCTGGGGCAACCTGGCAGCAGATCCAAGAAAAAGCAAACGAGCATGGCCTCGCCGTCCAGGTGGCACAGGCCTCTAACGTCTTTAGCATCGGCGGCTCTCTTTCTGCTGACTGCCACGGCTGGGACCACAAGCAGGGGTCTCTTAGCAACACCGTCCACGCTATCACCATCATCGATGCCAACGGCGAGATGAAGAGGTTAACCCCAGAAGATCAACATTTCCGCTACATCGCCGGTGGTTACGGCATGTTTGGCGTCATGGTCGAAGTGGAGCTTGAGCTGACAGAGAATCGTGAGCTTTTCGACTGCTCAGAAAAGGTGGAGATCGATAATTACGTCTCACACTTTAGAAAAGATGTCGAAGCTAACCCCGACATCCATATGCACCTCTATCGCTTAGGGCTTGAGCCAGGCAAACTCCTTCAAGAGGGTTGGTCACAAAGCTACTATAAGAAGAGCCAAAATGGCGACCGCGCCCGTCTCGTCGATGAGCCACCTAAGGGGACGATGATGGATAAGATCTTAATACAGGTCGCCAGAAACTCCACATGGGCTAGATCCTACTACTGGAGAGGCGAGGTGGAGAAGATGAAGCAGCCGAAATACACAACCAGAAATGAGGTAATGCGACCACCGATTAACGCCGTCTTTGCAACAAATAGCCGCGCCCGTACCGAGTGGCTGCAGGAGTACTACCTCCCCGAAGATAAGCTGGCTGACTTCGTGAAGTTCTTAGGAGAGAAGCTCGACCAAAATGATGTCGCCCTAATGAACGCCTCTGTGCGCTATGTAAGAAAGCAGGAGAGAGCAGCTATGGGCTATGCAACAAAAGGCGATCGCTTTGCGGTTGTTCTCTTCTTTAGCCAATCTCTAAACCCCAACGAGATCAAGAAAACAGAAAAATGGGTTCAAGAGGTTGTGGAGCGCGTTGCTGACGATGGCGGAACCTTCTACCTACCCTACATGCATTTTGCCACTAAAGAGCAATTTAACAGATGCTACCCTCAAGCTAACGAAATCCGTGCAGCTAAGGAAAAGTTTGACCCCAATAACCGATTCCAAAACGGTTTACAAAAGGATTATTTATCATGAGTCACATTGGATACCCCAGTAAAGAGACCTATACAAGATATGTCGATAGCCTTGAGCTTCGCGACTTTATGGCCAACGTCTTCCAACAAGCCGACGTCGACAAATATATGGCCATCTATAAGCGAGCCGTAGAAAGCAGCAGCAGTGAAGCTGAAATCTACCAAAAGCTCCTAGAGGGCGCTCCGGAAGCGAAAGGAGGCAAAATTCGCCAGATGCTCAATGGCTTAAGAGCCTTAAAAAATGAGCGCGGCACCTTAGCTGAAAATCTCGCCAAGATCATCGACAAAAACCGCGAAAAGGATGGCTACGTAGAGATCGGCTTGCCGGGCCGCTTGGTCAACACGATGAAAGGCCTTGGTGTTAAGGGCAAAATCCATGTCTTTAATGAATATTCAGATCCGATCCAGGCAGGTGTTCCGCAGCCCTATGATCAGTTTCATCAGCTCACCTACGAGCCGCTCCCTCTTCCAAAAGAGAGCGTCGACGCCGTCAGCTGCTTTGCCGGAATTCACCACTGTCCGGAGGCTAAGCTAGACGCCTTTATCGACTCGATTCATGCCACCTTAAGAGAGGGTGGTCTCTTCTTAGTTCGTGAACATGACTGTGAGCCGCAGCTCGCCTCGCTCGTTCATAGCGCCTTTAACTCCTGCACGAACACAAAAGTTGCTGCCGAAGCAAGCGAGGTGCGTAACTTCAAAAGCTGGGATGAGTGGACAACATACCTTGAGAGCAAAGGCTTCGTCCGCGTCTCTAACCCGCTCATTCGTAAAGGAGACTCTTCCGACAATGGCGTCGTGAAGTTCATGAAGGTGAGCTGTGATGATAGCGACAATGTAAGAGAGCTACTCATCACCCAAAAACCAAACTACACACGCTGGAAAGGCGGCACCACACTGACACGCGTCGAGTGGTTCAACGTCGAATCCTCCAAAAACCTCGGCACAGCCAAAAACTTCTGGGACTACAACTACCTCTTCGACCTAAAAGAGCTTCTTGGCACCTTTGCCAAATCCTGGAGCACAGCAAGAAAGATTCACAGCTTTAAAGATGTCCTCTTCAATGAGTACACTCTAATGAACAGTGTCCTAACAACGTTGATGGCCTTCGAATACCTCATTAAAGGTGTCGTCTGCCTACCGATCAAGGGGATCGTAGAGATTGCCAAGCGCATACTACCTAGAGGAACCGAAGATGAAGATCTCGAAAACGTCGGCAATGGGTACCAAAAGTGGGCAATTCTCTATGGCGAAACGCTCGATAGGACCCCCTTCTATGCGCAAAAGTACGTGCCCTTCATCAAAGAGTACTGGTCTAACTTCCAGCGCACATATTCAAGAAGCCAACGCTCAACACTCGACCTCCTCTTTGACCGCAAAACGGTCAGAAACATCGCAACAGGCGTCTTCATGACCTTCGACCTCCTCTTCAAGGCAGCCGTTGGAAGCAGTATCGAATTCCTCTATGGTGGCGAAGATAATGCCGACGACAGAGAGATTGGCCTCATCATTAAAGACAAAGACGGCCGCATCTCCTCAGTGATCTCCGATCGCTACAAAGGCCTCGAGCAAAGAGTCAAAGAGCTCGGCGAGCAAGGCATCGAAATCCTCGAAGTGGCCGGTCAAAAAGAGATCGAGATCGACCTCATCGTCGACATAAACGAAACTGTCGAAGGGGCTCTCTATGAAAGAGCCTACCTCCCAGACTCCGACAAGAAGAAAATCGTCGCCAAACGCATCCCTGTCAGCGAGCTCACCTCACTGCCAGCGAACCTCCACCGCGTCTACGACTTCTAAGAAGTGATTGATGGAGCCAGCTTAAGCTGGCTCCTTAGAATTAATTCGATATTTTTGAAGTCGACTATTTGGCTTTTCTGGAATCGTGTAGGCTATCTTTTCAGATAGGAGTAGAGATTCAACCACCTTCTTAAGCCCCCCAGAGATCTGCTTGTGGCCCAAAGCCAGCGATAACTCTGATTTACATAGTTCTTTATCTTTCAGCAGGTTAAGAACTTCTAACTCCAACGACTCGGGCCTCAACTCGGGCCTCGACTCGGGCCTCGACTCGGGCCTTTTTCCACTTGCATAGAAGAAAGAGGGGAAAAATGTGGTAACCACAGATTGAACTCGAACTTCCCATTTAGGAGAGGGATTTTCATTTTTCTTACACCATTCAACAATATTCAGTGTACCTGTTCCCCACTTTTCGATAACTCCTGCACGATAAAAAACGCTAGCAATAATAGGATTCCAGGGACGAGATTCGTGAGGAAAAATAAGCTTTTCAGGAGTAATTCCATAATGAAAAACACCAGGATTTACGATTTCTAGTCTGCCATCATATATGGCCATCTCAACAGCACCACCGTGGATCGTATAATCCCGATGACAAATAGCATTTGCAACAGCTTCTCTAGTAGCAAGAGGAGGATAAAGAGGATAATCCTCTCTTATCATTTTTCCCGGAACAACCCGCCCTGAAATCGGAACATGATCAAGCAGAAATAATTCACTTCGTTTTAAGAGGTCGAAAGCGTGTCCCCAGTATTCACGATTATCCATAAACCCTCCCAATCGATCCTCTCCCCTAAATCTTGCCTGTCTTATTGACAATTGGGGATAACTGGAAAAGAGCCTTTCACTCTTTGCATATAAAACTACCGCTGCGTTCATTAATCGCTCATTGTCGAGTAGCCCTAAACCTCTTAAAACTGATTCAGAATCAGTTAAGGTGGGCTTCTTCATCCGACCAAGCTTGATCGCATTTTGAAGGGTGGATTGGATCGCCTCTTCATCCAGATCACTTACACCGACCCAATCGGGAGCCAGTTCATTTTCCAAAACGTCTATGAACATGAAACTTTTCTAAAACGCGTCTTTCATACTCACCTCGAGGCATAACTTGTGTTGTAGGACCATGTCGAATATAGGGACGACCATCAAAACAATAAGTTCCTTGGTTCCCATCAACTCTCACAACGACAACAACCTTTCCTTGATCGATGTCTACAGTCTCGATTTCAGGAAAAACAGGCGGCTCAATTCTCCTCAATTCATGCGTGATACTCTCAATCGTTCTGGTGGTTACATATTGACCAGTAATTTCCCCTTTATCTGAAACTCCGAAAAGAACCCTACCCCCCGAACAATTTAAAAATGCACAGACTGTTTTTGCTGCTTCTGAGCGTTGGCCTGTCGTTTTCTTAAATTCTAGGATTTCTGACTCTCCCTGAGAAACGAGTTCTACAAGCTCCTCAATATGACTCATTTATCCCTCCTCAGCAAAACCCCTCGACTGTAGAAAATAACATAGAAGCAGAAGAGACTGCAATATTTCCTTGTTGAGTTTTTGGAGATACCAAATCTGTGACTACTCCCTCGCCTAAAGGCGAAGGCTTCTAGGGAATGTTCCCAGGCCATCTAGTCCGAGGGCCAAAATATTTCTTGCTGCGTTGAAGTCCCTTGTTGCCGTATACCCACATTGTGGACAGCAGTGCATGCGATCTG
>JAJFMK010000127.1 GCA_021772215.1 Chlamydiota bacterium
GCTTGATCGGAAAGAGGGGTTGCCACTTTTGGGAAGTGATCTACGGTAAGTGAGAAGGTTGAATTGGCTCTGGCTAAGACAATTCCATCATAAGCTTCGACTTCAATGTCATATGTTCCGACATTAGAAGCTTGCGGGGTGCCGGAGAAAATTCCAATCGGGGAGAAGCTGAGCCAAGATGGCAGAGCCGTCTGATCGTTCTTTCTTGCAAAGTAGTAGACTACGTCACCGTTTGGGTCAGGAAAGACGGATTGGTCAATAAAGTGACTAAAAGGAACTCCTACATCTGCCAGCTGATTTGGGATGGCAGCGGTCGCTACGGGCGGACCCTCGACGCGAACAAGGAAGGTTGAGGAGGCTCTGTTAAGATCCGGATCTTCGGCGATAAGTTCGAGCTCATAATTTCCAGCGTCTGCTGGTTTGGGAACTCCTGCTAAAAGGAGACTTTCTTCAAGGATCTCCAGTTTAATACCGCTGGCATAGATAAGGTTTCCTATGATAACCACCCCCTTTATGTTGTCGTCTGGCATATCGTATGATACTGCCAAGGTGGGGGTAGAGGGATTACTAACATCGATGATTTGCAGCCCACCACCATGATTAGCAACATAGGCGTAGTTGCCCACGACATCCACTCCGTAAGCCTGACCTAGTGTGTAATATGAGCCCACTAAAGTGGGTGTGTTGGGGTTACTCACATCGATAATCTGCAGATACCCACTAATGACAGTGATATAGGCGTGATTTCCGATAATGCTTACTCTGAAAGCAACACTTGATGTATCACATGAACCTATTAAGGTGGGTTTGTTGGGGTTACCAACATTGATGATCTGTAGGCTATTTTCATTAGCAACATAGGCGAGATTTCCGATAACACTCACCCCTAGAGCCGAATCTGGCGTATCATATGTTCCAGCTAATGTGGGGTTGTTGGGGTTGCTCACATCGATGATTTGCAGCCCAGCTCCAGTAGCACAGACATAGGCGTAATTACCCACGACATCCACTCCGTAAGCCTCATCTGGTGTATCATACGAACCTGTTAAGGTTGGGGTGTATGGGTCACTCACATCGATGATTTGCAGCCCAGCATCATCAACAGCGACATAGGCGAGATTTCCGATAACTCTCACCCCGTAAGCCAGACCTGGTGTAGCAAACGAACCTACTAAGGTTGGGGTGTATGGGTCGCTCACATCAATGATATCTAAGCCATCATACGAACAGGCATAGACGAGATTTCCTATGGCAACCACCTCATACCCCGCAGCTGGCGTATTAGTAGCTCCTAAAAGATGTAGCTCTTCAACATCAGCGTTTAGCCAGTTGGGTAAGGTCTGCTCACCTTTTTCAACAACTTCAAGCTTAAATCCTACTGGATCAGAATAGCGAAAATAGTCGCTTGGAATAAGGGTTAAAGAGAAGGTATTGCCGGGAAATACAGATTGTGGAGGAACAGTCGATATGATTTCTGGAGGGGCTCCCGCTCTACGAAACTCGCGCTCACCCAAAGGCTTTGCTGCACTTGCTAACCCAAAGAATGTCGATCCAACAACAGCTCCAAGAAGAGCAGATCCCCTTCCGAGATGCTGGATAGAGCGGCCATTGAAATTGTCTAAGGTCCTACCTTTATGACCCCATAAAGAGTAATTTATGCTGTTTGAGCATCCTTGTAGTTGTGTCATCGTATTTTTCATTTACACTTCCTATACAAAGTGGTTTTTTAGAAACTTCATCTCCAACGGTTACTTTCTTCTGTACATTTTTCAATTTAAGCAAGTAGAGGAAATTGTCTTGAAGAGGGGTCAGTTGTTGTTCCGTTTTTTCTTGTCGTTAGTTCGATTTCTCTCTTCGATTGATCACCCACAGCAAGTCGGATCTCTTCTAAAATGACCTCGCCATCTCCATAGGTGCGAATGGTATAGAGGCCTAAATCCTTTTGGTTAGGTCCCAAACTGCTGATGAGTTCATTGTCTCCCTCTTCATATGTGAGCCAACTGGGAAGTAAGTTTCCCCCCGTGATCGGTTGATCAAATTTCAACCACTGCAGCCAGCCTCTATCATCAAGGTTTTTCGGTGCAGGAAGACCTAAAAACATTCTCTGTCCATTAAAAGCTTGTACTAAGCGAATTTTATCTTTAGGGGCTTCAAAGCTATAGTTGAATGGTGTGTTAATCGGGACTGTTTTTTCTCCCTTGTCATATTTTTCTCGTTTCCAGGGATTGAGAAGAACCCCTCTTTTTTTGTACCAACCAAGGGCTAGACCTGCAGCTGTTACAAGAGGGGCAAAGATGGCTACAGCTCTTTCGGCATTTGAGGTGCCCTGGACGTTTAGATTAAAGTTGCTGCACGCCTCTTGATTACCATCTGTACCGCAGATTTGAAGTGAGACTGTTTTGTCGTTGAAGGCGCCAGCGTCTCCAGGGCCAGGCTTACCTGATAATGTTCGATCTGTGAAGGTGAGCCAGGAGGGAAGCGCTTTTCCGTTCACTTTTTTAGCACTTAAAGTGAGGAGGTCATCATTGGGGTCAGTAAATGTGTTGTCAGGCACAACAAAGGTATAGGCCTGTCCCACCTGGGTCGTTTGGCTGGAGATGGGGTTGGCAACTTTGGGGGCAGCGTTGGGGTTGACGTTTATATTAAGGGTTCCCAATACAGGTGTTTGGATTCCATCATCGGCAGTGATCAAGATACTATAGGTCCCCTCTGAACCGCCTGGAGGAATTCCGGAGATAGTATGGGCGATTGAGTTGTAACTTAACCAGGCAGGTAGTGGCGAGCCATCACCTAGGTTAACAGTATAGGTAACAGGACCCAAAGGGGAGCTTATCATGTCATTTGGGATCGTATAGGCAAACGAGCCACCAACGCGGATTTCCTCTTGAGAGAGCGCATCAGCGACGTTTAATGCAAAGAGGCTTGTTGCTTCTCCTCCTTTGGTGTCTTTAGCAACCACTTTTAAGGAAGAAACCCCTCTATCAGATGGCTGAGGCGTGCCTTGAAATTCTAGTCTTGGGCCCACAAAGCTGAGCCATGCGGGGAGAGGGTCTCCATTGGCTTTGGTAGCGCTGTAGGCAAGAACTTCACCAGGAGGAGTTGTGAAGACGTTATCTGGTAGAGAGTAGCGAAAAAGAACCCCTACAGCTGCTAGCTGATCTGGTGTTGGATTTAGAAGGGTAGGAAATTCTCCCACAGATAATGTGAAAGTCGTGG
>JAJFMK010000128.1 GCA_021772215.1 Chlamydiota bacterium
CGATGTGGTGAGCGTTAAGGAAAAGGGATGACAGGATCATCTCAGGTGAGTGTTAAGGAGATAAATGAGAATGAACCATCGTCTGAAAATGTCGAAACAAGGTTAGACGTCGTCGAAACTGGAAGTTGCAAGGTGCGGCCAGGAATTAAACTCAAGGGTTACCTGATTACTGCTTGAGTGACGGCCGGCATAGAGATAGCATGAACTTAACACAGGCTTTTACATGGAACGTGAGAACCCGTCGTTGCAATGTTAAGAGAGATATTCAAGTGGAGGACCCACAAGAGTAAGAGTATCGATGTGCATCACGGGGGCGAAAGCGATTCGTAAGTGTGATGAAGCTCTTGTAATGAGAGTTGAGCGAAGGGATCGTATTGTTATTGTTTCTATTAGTATACAACCAGAAATGGAAGGATATATTGAAAGAGACAAAATCGTTTAACGAACGATATTAACAATAGGAGCCGTATGATGGGAGACTATCACGTACGGATCTGTGGGGGCCTAAGGGTGAGATTCCCTTGGGCTACCCGGCGACATTGGTTATTTGGACGTTGGTAGCCCCGCCAGGGGCTAAGAGGAAAAGAACTGATTTAAAAAAGATAGGTAAGGGGGCCCGGATGGGTTTATTTCGCGAGCGAAGCGAGCAGTGGAATGGATTTTGAGAAAGGGAAACGATTCTATCACCAAATCCAGAAGACATTTTTCAGATTATTGGAGAAGCGAGCCTGCTGAGTGTAAGATAAGAATACCTAAGTAAGAATGCAGTCTTTGGTAAAAGCTTTAACCCTTTATTTTTTTTGCAAGTCCCTCTGCAATAAGAATTTTTTAGTCTACGCAGCTTCATCAAAGATCGTATCATAGAGAAACTTTGGAGATAGATCCGCGCCATTTTCCCAGACAATTGTCCCTAACTCTTTATTTATTTGAACTTGAGAAAAATATATAGGGTCACTTAGCTTCTCAAAAATTCCTGAAAAAGGGATAACTTGTGAAATGTCAATCGTTCCCTCTTTTCCATTTTCAAAACGAAGATAAAGAATATAGTCTCTGACTACTTTTGCTTCCACAATATCAAACAAAATTCTTCTACTCCAAGGGTGGAATTCTTTTTAATTTTTCAAATTCCTGAGCTAATAGCCAATCTTCCTGCAATTCTTTCTGATACAGACTTGCCCATTCAATGACAAGTCCTAGAACCTTTGGTGGCAATTTGCCGTCCATTACAGCTAAGTCTCTGATGGAAACGATAGCTTTATAGTCGTTGTATCTTACGTGAAAGTGAGGTGGGTTATGGTCTTTGTAATACATTGCGATAATGATTCCTAGAAACCTGCTTATTTCTGGCATTAAAATCGCTCCCTTAAGTACAAAGCAGTACTCCCTTCAAGCCCAGGATATCCCAATATTCGTTGAGAAAGCAAGGGAAGAGTGTCTGTGTTGATTTTTTTATCCCCTTACGAATTCTGATATTTCGCTACAGTCAAATAGAGCAGTGGCCACTAGAGAGTAACACTCCCTATGGTGGATCGATTTTCCTGGGAATGCGGTCTCTTAGGAGACACTGAAGAACTCGTGCGGGCCGTTTTTCCGCCCTTTCACCTCAATTTTCCAAATTTTGCAAGTCCCCTACTGTCAACAGTATGCGAACTTACAAAATTTGAAAACTTGAGGCAAAATCATCGAAAAATCGGCTGCACTCGAATTAATCAGTGCCTCCTTAGGGTAAAGTCGCTTCTATTGAGCTTTACAAGTCTGCAAGAGAGAAGTAATATAAAATTTTATGAATACTCTTCTGCGTTATCTACTCTTCAATGTAGCGATTAAGATCGTCCTTATTGAGATGTCGGTCATGCTTCTCTTTGTTCTGTTGATTGTGATCATTAAGATATACAACAAACGAAAAGCGCAACGCATTAAGAAACGGCAAGATGCAATAGCAGCCTCCTTCGATCAGGTGCTTTTTGGGGAGACGAATCGTAGCCGAAAAGAGGATATAGAGCGCTATACGCTACCCGAAGATCTCTACAGCTTTCGTGATGTAATTGAGGTGTGTGAGGCCTTCGATCAGCGCTACCGAGATCCCAATTGGCAGCAGCTCAAAAAGGTGGTTTTTGAAAAGCATCTCTTTGAGGAGGCTAAAGAGAGTGCCTATGCTAACTACTGGTTTAATCGCCAGTTAGCTGGCCGTGCGTTTTTACTTCATCCGAAGATGGCTCCCGTTGAAGCTCTTGATCATCTCTTGAGTGACAAGCGCTTTTTGGTTCGCATCGCTGCTGCCATCTGTATCACCAAAACGCCCTATAAAGGACTCTTTATCAAAGTCGTCGAGGTGATGGCTGAAGAGTCTTCTCTCTCTCAATTCCCCTATCGTGATGCGATCATCGACTCAGGTCAGGAGAAATTTATCTGGCTGGTGGAGCTGCTTCAGACGACTAAGGTTGCGAAGATCACCAATGTCTGTATCGACCTTCTCTCAACGCGAACGATCTATGAGCTTCCCGATTTAGTGGAAAAGTATCTCACCTCTCCCAACAAAAAGAGCCGTCTTTTAGCTATAAAAGCTTTAGGGAGTGTCCCTTCAGAAAAATCGATGCAGCTACTTGTGAAGCATCTGGAAGATTCAGATTGGGAGATGAGGGCTGAGAGTTTAATAGGTCTTAGGAAATTGCATGTTCAAAATGCCGCCCGTGAGATCGAGCCGCTTCTTAATGACCCCTCCTGGTGGGTCAGACAGCAGGCGGCGATGACATTGAAGAGTTTTGGTGAAGAGGGGCAGACAATTTTGCGCTCCCAAAGTCAGGAGAAAAAACCGTTAGCTTATGAAATTTCACAATATATTTTGGCGCTGCCTTAAGGTCACTCTTGTGGTGACAAGCATTCTGAGTGTTGATCTTTTTGCCGAAGAGGGCAAAGTTCTAGCTTCCTATCTCAACTTGCAGTCTCTCGATCGCTTTCCCGATGAACCGGAAAAGAACTTCCATCTCTCCACAGTTGAGCCGGGGCTGATCAGTGACCTCTATCTCGCCTTCTACGGCTTCGCAGTGACGCCCTTTAATGGAGGTGAATTCAAGCCTAAAGCCAATGAAACCTTCAAGATTACTCCTCTCTACACCAAAGATCCTAAGAAGATGCTTGAACAGGTCAAAGAGTTTAAAAAGAGAATGGGTAAGAGCTGTAACATTTTAGTCTCTGTAGGCGGCTGGGGATTTAACGATCCCCAAGACCCCGAAAAAATTGGGATGATTACCCATACGAAGTTTAGTGAGATGGTTTCAAAAGTTGAGTTTCGCAAAGAGTTCATTGACTCCTGCCTTCAACTGCTTCAAGAAGAGGGCTTCGACGGTGTCGATCTCGACTGGGAGTACCCCGGTGATCTTAGTCGAGGGGGGAAAGAGGAGGATCTTGAGAACTTTATCACCCTTCTTAAAGAGATGCGCCAAGCATTTATGAAGCGCTCCTCAAAGCTTATCATCTCTGTCACCCTTCCGGCTGCTGTGCCCGCAGGGCTCCCCAAAGAGTTTCAAGATGAGCCGAAACTCTTTTATCAATGGATAGCAAAGGTTTCAAAGCAAGTTGATAGGATACAGCTGATGGCCTACGACTATCATGGCCCCTTTGATCGCCCAAAGCTCACAGGAGTTAACGCGCCCCTATACCGCGATTTTTCGCCTAATAGCACGCTCTATATCGATTACAGCTTAAATCAGTATCTGTCAGGTGGAACTCCGAAAGAGAAGATCCTGCTCGGGATGCCGCTCTTTGGACATGGTTTTATGGGTGTGAGTGGCTTAACAACGTTAGACAACACCCCCGGCAAGCCCTTCGAGCAGGGAAATTATCCTGCTGCCTTCACCCAAGCGCCAGGTCTTTTAGCCTACTTTGAAGTTGAAGAGCTCATAGACAAGGGGTGGCAGACCCATTTTGACATAATCACCAGCACAATGCGCTGTTTCAATGTCGAAAAGCAATCCTGGATTAGCTACGACAATGCAAAGACGATCGCCCAAAAAGCTGAGTTTGCGAAAAAAAGAGACCTTGCCGGCGCCTTTTTTTGGTCAATCGATATGGATCAGTTTAGAAAAGAGCCGCGCTTTCCAGTCACAAGAGAGGCGGCCAATACGCTTCGTTCGACGCCTGAAAAACAAGATGAGAGCCGATGAGTGATCTTTACCACTTCCTAGAGCTCATGGATCTAGTGGATCCCGACGAGGTCTCCTGGGGTTGGAACGCCTTTCTCTTCTACGCCTCTCTCTTTATCGTCTTCGCCTCACTCGCCTTTTTTCAGTCGATCATTGGCTGTACGATTATTCTCTTTCGCTTTAAAAAGATTCCTGCAGAAGATACTTTTCGTGTCTTAAGGTCCAACTCATTGCCTCCCATCACCTTTATCGTCCCCGCCTATAATGAGGAAAGAGACATTCTCCACACAGCGAAAAATATGTTGAGCCTCTCCTATCGCTATAAGAAAGTGATCATCATCAACGATGGCTCAACCGATAACACCTTAAATATCCTTAAAGAGCACTACAACCTCAAGCCAGTCCCTCCCTCCTTTAACCAGAGCTTAGAGACGGCGCCGATTAAAGCCTTCTACGCCAGTGAGGAGTATCCCGAACTTTTAGTTATCGACAAAGATAATTCAGGAAAGGCGGACTCTCTTAACGTTGGTATCAACGTCTGCGAAGATCAGATCCTTGTCGCTGCCGATGCCGACACCCTCGTTGATGATGAGGCACTCAACCGTCTAGTTCGCCCTTTCCTCGTCAACCCCTACACCGTCGCAGCTCACGCTTCAATTGGAAATGTCAATGGCTGTAAAATCGCCGAAAACCGCGTTGCGGAGTATAACTTTCCGAAAAAACTTCTCCTAGGCTACCAGGTTCTCGATTTCATGAAGGGGTTTTTAGTCGACCGCCTCGGCCTCAAATGGACAAAAGGTGCTCTAGTCATTCCGGGAAACTTTGGGATGTTCAAGCTCGACACGCTCATTGAGATCGGCGGCTATGACAGATACTCCATCATCGAAGATACAGAGATAGTCACAAGGCTCCATAAATATATGATGGATGAGCAGAGAAAGTATGAGATCACCTACATCTCCGACATCGTCGCCTGGACAGAGGCTCCCGAGACGATCAAAACTCTTGGGCATCAGCGCCTGCGCTGGTATAAGGGGACCACCCAAAATATCTGGCAGTATCGCGGTATGTGGTTCAACCCAAAATATCGAACCATCGGTCTCTATGTCTGTCCCATGACCGTGCTCGAAAAAATCGCTCCGCTCATTGAAATCTCCGGCTTTCTCATCTTAGGCTACGCGGCCTTTCAGGGGACGGTAGAGCTTAGTCTTGTCTTTATCTTAGCCTTTATGAGCTGGGGCTTTCTCATGTACCTCGTCCTCCTCTCGATGCTTGTCGAATTTATCGCCTATGAGACTTATACAAAGTGGATAGACTATGTACGGATGCTCAAGTGCGTTCTTCTCTACACTCTCTACCACTATCTTCTCATGTATTGGCGGATTAAGGGGCTTTATGCGCCAAAACCTACACGCATCGGATGGGACCCGGTCCGCGAAGGCTACGACAAAATCCAAAACCAATAGGGGAGAAAGAGGGTGGGAATCGTGTTGTAATGGGATGAGAATAGTAAGAGTGTGTAGTAACGGTGCTTGAGGGTAGGGTTGAAACAGACGGGGGCGGGGAACCTCGCCCCCGCTGCCCCCTGCCGTGTCTGGCTTCGCCTTGACAATCCTCCTTCGGGGGGCAGTACCTAGTACAGCACCCCCCTCGTTCGAATCGCCCATGCTTTGCCATAAACGGCTATAGTGCTGCAACGGTATCCTCGTCTTGCGACTTCGGATATATCGTTGCAGTCAAGTAGAGCGGTGGCCACTAGCGCGTGGAACCCGCTATAGTGAATTGATACTTGTATTGGTTTTTTGGAATATCAAAAAATCACTTTTCTATTACATGGTAAAAAGATATTCTTGAATAAAAAAAAATTAAAGTAAAATTTAAATATTTTATTCCTTTTAGGAAAGACCTTGCGGTCTATAAAATAATTGGAGAGCGTCATGACACATCAGGTCACATCAATTGTCAAAAGCACAGTTTCTGCAGAGACAAATTCTGGTACCCTCGACGAAGAGCAAATAGAGCGCATTGCTAGAATTTTTGAACTGAACAACCCCACCGAAGCAGAACTTTTTGAAGCTGTGTATCGTTCTTTGCGGGATCATGAATGGAATAGAATTCGCCCTATTAAAGACGATCTCGACGCTCTAGTCAATGCTCAAGGAGTTTCGCTGTTATGCGCCGCTATAGAGGACGATGAAGCAGACCTCGCCCTTGGGCTTTCTGAGAGAGGGATCGCTGTGCAGACTCTCGATCGCTATGACAATAACGCAATTCACTACGCCTCTATGAAGGGGGTGCAAAGGGTTCTTCCCAAACTTGCACACTTTATAAATCTTAGTGAACC
>JAJFMK010000129.1 GCA_021772215.1 Chlamydiota bacterium
TATTCCCATTGTCGAGAACCGCCCATTGGCGCAGGCGTTATTCAAATCGGTCGAACTCGATCAGGAAGTACCGACTGAACATTACCGGGCGGTCGCGGAAATCATCAGCTATGTGTGGCGCCTTAAGGGGCGGGCCGGCGGTAACCGGTCGGCGGCGTAGCGGGCCGTGCCGGCTCTTGCCGCCAAACCCCGCGGCGTTACGCTGACCGGCCTTCTCGCGCTGGCTGTCCTGGTACTTGTCGGCCTTGCCGCTATTCTGTTCTGGGGGGGCGTTACGCCGCTTGTCGCGGTGCCGGCTTGGATCGCCGTGGCCGCGCCGGCCGCGGCGATGCTGGGTTGGTTGAAATGCGCATCGCCGCGGGATCGTTCGGAAACTGGCGCAACCGACGGGACGCCGCCCGGGTACAAGCAACTATTTGAACAGGTACCGGTGGCGACCGCGCAGATCGACAACGAGTTTAACGTCGTGATCTGCAACAATGCGCTGCGTCGAATGTTTGACGATGTCGCGCCAGGAGATGGCGTGCCAGAAGGGCGCCGGCTTCTGGAACTGGTCGCCGAGGAGGATCGTGACGCACTCAGCGAACATTTGGCAAATTTTGCGGCCGAGGGCGGCGAGGAATCGTCGCTCGTCGTCTCTTTGGCGAATGACGCGGATCATGTCGTGTCGATTAATTGCGGGCGTATCGCGGAAGATGGCTCCATCATCCTCACATTGATTGACACGACCCGGTTGACGATGGTGGAACAGCAGGTTGCGCAATCTCAAAAAATGCAGGCGGTGGGGCAGCTTGCCGGGGGCATTGCGCATGACTTCAACAATCTGTTGACCGCAATGATTGGTTTCTGCGATTTGCTGCTGCAGCGCCACCGCGCCGGCGATCAATCCTTCGCCGATATTATGCAGATCAAGCAGAGCGCCAACCGGGCGGCGCGTCTGGTCCGGCAGCTTCTCGCCTTCTCGCGCCAACAGATACTGGAACCGCGGTTGCTGAGCGTCACCGATGTTTTGGCCGAACTGTCCAATTTGTTGCGCCGGTTGCTCGGCGAACGGGTCGAAATGAAGATGGTGCATGGCCGGGACCTGGGTCTCATCAAGGTTGATCAGGGACAGCTCGATCAAGTCGTGATCAACCTTGCGGTCAATGCCCGTGACGCGATGACGAAAGGAGGCGACCTCACGATCAGCACCGACCGGCGGCTGGTCAAGGCGCCGATCCGGGCGCATGGCGAGGAAGTGGCGCCCGGCGACTACGTGACGATCTCGGTCCGCGACTCGGGCGCCGGAATTTCAGCGGAAAACCTTGAACGCATCTTCGACCCCTTTTTTACGACCAAGGAAGTCGGCGCCGGTACGGGGCTCGGCCTTTCCACCGTTTACGGCATCGTCAAACAAACCGGCGGATTCGTCCTCGTTGAAAGCGACGGCAATGAGAAGGGCGCATGTTTTACGATTTTCTTCAAGCGGTTCGAGAGCCAGCAGGACGACGCGGCTGTCGACCCGGAAAGCGCCGATGCGCGCCGCGACGTCACCGGCGGCGGAACCGTGTTCCTGGTCGAGGACGAAGATCCGGTTCGCCTGTTCAGCGCGCGGGCCTTGCGTAGCAAGGGCTACAAGGTTATCGAGGCGCGCAACGGCGAAGCGGCGCTCGAACTGATTGACAGCGAAAGCTTCGATTTGTTGATTACGGATATGGTCATGCCAAAAATCGACGGCGCCACCGTGATTCGAGAAGCGCGACGGACACGCCATGACATACCCGTCATATGCATCTCCGGATACGCCGAAGAATCTGTCCTCCAGGAAGTGGAGGCATTCGAAAATGTCTACTTCCTCCCTAAACCTTTCAGCCTCCAACAACTCGCTGTAAAAGTGAAGGAAGCCCTGGAAACGGATAAAGTGGCGGGATAAAGAATACCTGGTGACCTGCAAGGTGAAGCGGTGTGATGGCAAGCCGTCAGACCGCGGCCGCGGCCCAAGAATCGCCTCGCGTTTCCCCGCCCGTCCCGCGACAAATTGACTGAAAAACCGTTTCAACATTTCTTGTTCCGGCCCGTTCGGCTATCATCCGGTCCGGGTAGGGATCATCTAAAAATGTTGGCTTGAATGACGGCGGCACGAACCCGAGAGGGGCGTCATACGGTGAATTTGTCGCCGGCGGTGTCCGATAGAATTGCGTATACGACGTGCTATATGTGCGCGTGCCGCTGCGGTATCCGGGTCCATCTGAAGGGTGGCGATATCCGCTATATCGACGGCAACCCGGACCATCCGGTCAATGGCGGGGTGTTGTGCGCAAAAGGGTCGGCGGGAATCATGCATCAGCGTTCGCCGGCGCGGTTGAAGAAGCCGTTGCGGCGGGTCGGGCCGCGCGGCGGCGGCGAGTTCAAGGAAATCGAATGGGAAGAGGCGCTGGATATCGCCACGGCTTGGCTGGCGCGGGCGCGGGCGACCAACCCGCGCAAGCTGGCGTTTTTTACCGGCCGCGACCAGAGTCAGGCGCTGACCTCGTGGTGGGCGCAGCAATTCGGCACGCCCAATTACGCGGCGCATGGCGGCTTTTGTTCGGTCAATATGGCCGCCGCCGGGCTGTATACGATGGGCAGCGCGTTCTGGGAGTTCAGCGAGCCGGATTGGGAGCACACGCGTTATTTCATGATGTTCGGCGTCGCCGAGGACCATGACAGCAACCCGATTAAGATCGGCCTCGGCAAGCTGAAGGGGCGCGGCGCGAAGTTCGTTTCGGTCAATCCGGTCAAGACCGGCTATTCGGCCATCGCCGACGAATGGGTCGGCGTGACGCCGGGGTCCGACGGATTGTTCGTGCTGGCGCTGGTCCATGAATTGCTGCGCGCCGGCAAGGTCGATGTCGAATATTTGGTCCGCTACACGAATGCGCCGTGGCTGGTGATCGATGCACCCGGCGCCGCCGAGGATGGGCTGTTCGCGCGTGATGCGGAAGGGCGGGTGCTTTGCTGGGACCGTGCAACGGGCGCGGCGGTTCCCGTGCTTGAGGGCGAACCCGCGCCAGAATTGAAGGGCGCCTTCGTCTTGCCCGATGGGCGCGCGGCGCGGCCGGTGTTTCAGATATTGGCCGAACGTTATCTCGACGGCGCTTACGGTCCCGACGCGGTGGCCGACCGGGTTGGCGCGTCGGCCGCGACGATCCGGCGGATCGCGGCGGAGCTTGCCGAGGCCGCGTTCGCGCATGAAGTGGTAATCGACGAGCCCTGGACCGACTGGACCGGGCGCCGTCACGACAAGATCATTGGCCGCCCTGTCAGCATGCACGCGATGCGCGGTATCTCGGCGCATTCGAACGGGTTTCATACCTGCCGCGCGATCCATCTGCTGCAAATCTTGCTGGGCAGCATCGATCGTCCCGGCGGCATGCGTTACAAGCCACCCTATCCGAAGTCGCTGGCGTCGCTGCCGACGCCGTCCGGGCGCGCCGAGCAGGTGACGCCGAACCAGCCGCTGGCCGGACCGCATCTGGGCTTTCCGCGCGATCCCGAGGATTTGCTGATCGACGAGGCCGGCGCGCCGCAGCGCATCGACAAGGCGTTTTCCTGGGACGCGCCGATCGCCGCGCATGGCATGATGCATATGGTCATCAGCAACGCCTGGGCCGGCGATCCCTATCCGATCGAAACACTGTTCATGTATATGGCCAACATGGCGTGGAATTCCGCGATGAACACGGCGGAAACCATGCACATGCTGACCGATACGGACCCGGAAACCGGCGAGTATAAGATTCCGCGAATCATCTATTCC
>JAJFMK010000130.1 GCA_021772215.1 Chlamydiota bacterium
GTGGGTCGAAATGAGGAAACTGAGCTTTTGGCCAGCACACACCGCTTCCAAAATAGCTTTGTCGGCATTGGAGCAAAAGCGCGCCTCGATACCGGCTGGTCTTTAGGCTGTAGCATCGACCTATATGGAGGCGCAGGCGGCTCTCTACTTTGGGGTAACTTCAACGTAAAGCAGAACTTCTTTAATGGCGGGCTCGGTGAGACAGTCTTTGATACCGACTACAACCGCATGTTTTGGGATCTTCTGACAACCTTTGACTACTCCTTAGGCTTTCGCTGGGCCCACAATCTCTTTTGCAAAAACGCCTGGGTCTCATTTCAGGTAGGTTGGGAGGGTCATCTCATTTTAAACCAGAACCAATACTCAACAAGAGTGCCGCGACAAGATAGTTTTGACTTCGACCGCCCCTTTCAAAACAGCCTGGCGCTCCATGGTCTGATTATTGGCGTCTCTTTGTCGATGTAAATCTGTTTGGAGTACACTCCAGAATTGTTCCCTATTTTCTGGAGTACACTCCAACTTTTAACGCTTTTATCCTGGTGGATGATAGGTAGCTCTATGGTGCTGCTGCTTTTCTTGGCGATGCTTGGTGAGATAGTCGTCGATACCTTTGGCGATACCGTGGCCAAGTCTTTTAAGATAGTGAGGGTTTTTAAGCTTTTCTAACTCTTGGTCATTGGTCATGAAGCCGCCCTCGACTAAGATAGAGGGGACATCATTTTCACGAATGACATGAAAATCGCCTCTTTTAACCAGACGGTTATTGGCGCCGGTCCACTCTAGGGAGCGGCGAAGGACATTTTGAGCGAGCTCTTCAGAGAGGCAGGCGCGCTCTTTGTTTTGCTTCGAGGGAAAGTAGTAGATCTCGATGCCGTGAGCGTCGGTGTTGGGGGCGGAGTTGAAGTGGATACTGACAAAGATATCGGGCTGGCTCGCTTTGGAGAACTCCACCCTCTCCTCTAATGCCAAAGAGTGGTCGCTTTTGCGGGTTATGAGAGGCCGATAGCCAAGTTTTTCGAGGCTGTGACGAACCACCTGAGTGCAGGCGAGAGTCAGATGTTTCTCCAATATGGGCGGCTTCGTTAAACTTTTGGCGCCGTGATCTTTGCCGCCATGACCGGGATCTAGGACGATCACCTCTTTACGGTAGGGAGGCTGAACGGGATGAGCCATCGGAGACTGTTTGTTAACATCGACTAGACCCTCTCGAGCAATGATCATCCGCCCATCGCGCACAGCTTCCAAAGGAGCTACTAAGAGAAGAAGAAGAAAATAGATCATAAAAGCGCACCCTCCAAACTGTGACAGACTTTTTTAGCCACTTTACGATCGTCAAGCTCAATGCTAGTGGTTGCAAAGACTTGTGAAGTCTCATGCCCCTTCCCGGCAATGAGAACCAGATCGCCCTCTCGAGCCATCTTGATACCTTTTTCAATTGCCAGGTTGCGATCTTTTTCCACAATAAAGCTATTGGGATCTGAAAAGCCGCGGATCACCTCTGAGATGATCTGATCGGGATCTTCAGAGCGGCTATTATCCTGAGTGATGATCGCAAAATCGGATCCCCTCTGGACGGCAGAGCCCATCAAAGAGCGCTTCTCTCGGTCGCGATCGCCGCCGCAGCCAAAAATTGTGATGATGCGCTCCCTTTTTAGCTCTTTTAAAGCAGCGAGGACCTCTTTTAATGCCTCATCGGTGTGGGCGTAGTCGACATAGACCTCAATCCCCAGCTCATTGGGTATGCGTTCTAGACGCCCCGGCACCCCTTCAAAAGTACCCACCTCTTTAGCCACCTTTTTGAGATTGGCCCCCTGCACAAGAGAGGGTGCGCAGGCAGCAAGGGTGTTGTAAATATTAAAGCGCCCGACTAGTGGTGTAAAAACCTTTGCCTCTTTCCCTTGCCAGTGCATCGTAAAGCGGCTGCCATTAGCACTCATTTCTATATTGGAGGCGTAGAGGTCATACTCACACTTAAGTCCATAGCGCAAGATCGGCACCTGGCACTGCTCCAAAATCTGATCAAGCCAAGAGGCGTCGCCATTAACAAAGGCGCAGCGCTTTCCCTTTTTACGAGGATGACTCTCAGTCAGACGACGGAAGAGGATATTTTTTGCCTTGGCATAGTTCTCCATTGTCTTATGATAGTCGAGGTGGTCTTGTGAGAGGTTAGTGAAAACCGCCACATCAAAATCGATCTCATCGACACGCCCCTGAACCAGCGCATGGCTCGTCACCTCCATCACTGCTGAAGAGCAAGCTTGCAGAGTCATCTCCCGAAGCAGCTTTTGATTAGAGCAGACGTCGGGAGTGGTATGGGTTGGACGGTAGCGGTGGCGGCCGATAATATATTCAATTGTCCCCATCAGACCGGAAGGGCCATGGAAGCGGTCGAGAAGATGTTTGGCAAGGTAGCTCGATGTGGTCTTACCATTGGTGCCGGTAAAGGCGACCATGTAGAGCTCATCAGAGGGATTTTGGTAGTAGGTGGAGGCGATCTTCGCCTCTAATGGAGTCACATCATCACAGATCACCTGCGGAATATCGATTGTTGGGTCAAACATATCGGTGACGCAGGCGACGCAACCGGCTGCGATCGCATCAGGGATATATTTTGTGGCGTCAAATGTCTCTCCTCGACGAGCAATAAATAGGTTGCCGGGAGAGACAAATTTTGAGTTGGAGCAGACACCTGAGATCTCCACATCGCGGCTGCCGCGAATCTTTATAACAGGAATCTTTTTAAAAAGTTTTTTCAGACGCATTGTGTTAACTGTTATTCCACGATTGGTACTTTTCTCGCAACGCCTCTACCTCATTAAGCCAATCCGCGCGGCTTTTATCGCGCCGCGGATCTCCCACGGGGTAGCCGTATGGGTCATCGGGAGGTACGCCCAGGTAGTCGAGAGCGCGCATAGCGATCTGCCTAAAGACAGGGGCGCAGGCGGTCCCGCCATGGTGATTGAGGCCACGCCCTGGAATATATCCATACTGCGGCTCATCAAAGGTAATGATTAGAACAAACGCGGCATCGGATGCCGGCGTAAATCCGATAAAACATGGGCAGTAATTTCTTTCTGAGTAGACCCCATTGATTACCTTCTTCGGGGTACTGGTCTTTCCTACCTCGGTATAGCCCGGCACATCACCCTTTCTCGCTGTCCCATCGGGCTTAGTCGAATATTTCATCAAATCGATCGTCTTATCAACGACCGATCGGCTAAGTACTTTAGGAAACTGCTCTTTCTTACGGTTGCGGTTATCGACAAGAAATTCTTGGTTTTCTCCCCTTTGTCTCACAACGCGATCGACAATAGTTGGATTGACCAGATATCCGCCATTAGCAAGCACAGCGTAGGCGCGTAACATCTGCATATTGGTAGCAAGGATATTGTGACCCATTCCCAAAGAGTAGGGGGTCGACTTCGACCATTCAAGTGTTCCGTTAGGATGCTTTTTTCCCGGTGTGGGAACAAGTCCAGCACTTTCAGAGGGTAGCTCGATGCCGCTACGCGCTCCAAACCCAAAAACTTGAGTTAGATTATTACGGTACCATGTCTCACCAAGGCGTTCAATAATTCGTATCATCACCTCGGCTAAATAGATATTCGAAGAGCGCTGCAGAGCCATTGCCATATTGAGATATTTATGAAGATGGGTATCAGTCAACGGCTTAGAGCGGCCCGGAAACTGCCCCTTGCTGCAGGGAAGCTTCTCTTCGGGGTCGATCAAGATCTTCTCACCGCGTGCCTCGAAATCTTCGTTAGCTGATAGCGCCAAGCAGAGGTTAAGTGCCTTCATATTCGAGCCGGGCTCCTGCGCATCTTGAATCGCCTTAATTCGCGTCTGGTCTAGCGTCTGCAGATTGAGGAAATAGCTGGGATACACTTCTGGATAGAAGAAGGGATATTGCGCAATCGCCAAGATGCGCCCGGTGTTTGGGTCCATCATCGTAGCAAAGCCGCTTTTCGATTTCGTCTCTTTGACGCCCCTTGCGATCTCCTCTTCGCAGATCGCCTGCAAATTTAGATCGATCGTCAAATAGACATCGGCTCCGTTTTGCGGCTCGATGCTCACCTCCCCCACCTCGTAGGCGTTGATGGGAGAGCGCATCATCTTACGCCTGCCAAAGTGGCCGCGTAGGTAGGAGTCAAAATAGAGTTCCAATCCCCCCGTCGGCAAACCCTGCCCTGTCAGTTCATCCTTTTGATACTGTATTGTATGGAGCAGCTGCCCCAAAAGCTTTCCATAAGGGTATGAGCGCTTATAGTCGCTGACAAAAAAGAGCGCGTTTTTGGCGATCTTTCGCTTTTTAGCAAAGGGACCCCACCAGCTTAAAAGCGCCTCACGCATATCGCTCTCAAGCCAAGAAGCAATTTTTCGGCTGCGGCTTTTGCGGCCTAGCTCTTTGAGAAGGCGCTCTTTGGGAAGATCAAGAAACTCAACCAAATGGTCTGCCAGTTCATCGCGATATTGAGCGTCGATCGCTAGAGAATCGATATAGAGATGAAACTTCAAGAGGTTAAAGACCAGCCTCTGTGGCTCGTCGTAGTGTGTCTTTCTCAGCCCATTGGCAGCAAAGAAGCCGCCGCGCACAAAAGGCTCCCTCACCTCGAAAAAATGCTGCCGGTCGCCCAGCTGCTTCCACTTTTCTCCCTCAACGATCTGCAGACGAAAATATTGGTAGATCAAAAGGGTAAAAAGAGCAATCAAGAGAGTTAAAAGCCAAAAGAGGCGCCGTTTATGGTCGCGACTTATTGGGGACATCGCATCACCTCATCGTCATCGGGAAAATGGAGGCCGCTAAACTCCGGCTGCCGCAGCATCTCTAAAAGACGCACCGGATTCTCCATCTGGTAGAGCTCATACTGCCGCCTTACTAGCAGCTCATTCTTCTCTTTAAGTTTTCCCTCTAATTTCGGCAGCTCAGCGCGCAGCTGGATGATCTCATTGCTCTTATCGATCACACCAATAAGAACAAAACAGAAAAATGCGAAGCCGAGCAGGATCTGCAAAGTATTCTTCACAATTTCTCCGCCACTCTTAAGCGCGCGCTGCGGCTGCGCGGATTTTGCGATATCTCCTCTTCCGTCGGTTTACAGGCGCCCCTTGTCACTAGTTTCACATGAGGCTCTTTATCTAAAAAAACTCCGCCGCGCCCGGATGTTGAGACCTTATCGCTCGCCGCCTCTTGGAAAAAGCGCTTCACAAGACGATCTTCAAGGCTGTGAAACGAGATGACAGCGAGACGTCCCTTTGGATTTAAAAGCGAAAGCGCCTGCGGCAAAAAGGCTCTTATCGCCTCCAACTCCCCATTCACCTCGATTCTCAAAGCTTGAAAGACTTTAGTTACCGGCGCCGTTGCCTTTCGCTTCACATAGGCAGGCCATATGGGATCCAAAACCTCTCTTAGTTCAAAGGTGGTTTCGATCTCTTTTTCCGCCCTTCGCTTCACAATCTCTTTTGCCGCGCGGCGCCAATATTTCTCCTCACCAAAATCGCGAAAGATTCTTCCTAAATCACCCTCGCTGTAGCTGTTGACCACCTCTTTAGCCGTTAAGGGCTGGGACTGATCCATCCGCATATCTAGCGGGGCATCAAAACGAAAGGAGAAGCCGCGCGCGCCCTCATCAAAATGCATCGAAGAGACGCCAAGGTCGACCAAAATGCCATCATACTTCTCCGATGGAGCTAGCTTTTCAAGGTCTCTAAAATTGCCTTTGATGAGCTGGAGTTTATTCTTAAAAGGGGCTAATTTCTCTTTCGCAATTTCTAAAGCCACATCATCTTGGTCAACGCCAACAAATTCCTTTAACTCGGGATGCCCCTCCAAAATCCCCAAAGAGTGGCCCGCTGCGCCAAGGGTCGCGTCAATAAAACGCGTCATCTCAACAGGAGCAAAGAGATCAATTACCTCATTGTAGAGGACAGATATGTGCGGCTTGTCGTTCATGGGTCTGATGATACTAAATGAGAGGTTTGCTGCCCAACTCTTCTAATAGATACCGCATTCGTCATTGCTAACAAAAGCCCTAGCGGCAGGATTGAAATAGTTTCTTTACATCGGATTTCCTCCACATACAAAGTATTGAAATTATAGTTTCATCTGTGAAACGCTACACCCGTAGCTTCAAGTGGAGAACATTAATGGCAAATACTCTATCTTTTTCTAAAGACTTTTTTGACCAGGGAAGATCACTTCTCAAAGAGAAGCTCGAAGATAATCTTGCGATTGAGGGCGCTAAGGTCGACCCAGTTCAAAAAGCCATCAGCCAAATTGATCGCTTTTTAGAGTCTGCTTCTGCGGAAAGGTCAACTTCTTTATCAAACTTACGAGATCGACTCTCCTACCCTGAGAAGGTGGATTCTAAAGAGCTCTCTATCCTCATTGAGGATATCAAGAGCCTAAGCAAAACCATTAATGAATTAGCTCCCCCTCTTATTGCCCTGGCTAGTTTCTACGAAGACGCTCTTTGCCAGGAGTTTCCCTCATCGATGGTACGGATCAGTGGAGATCTTATCGAGCCCCACCTGATCACCCAGAAGCTCGCCCTAAAGATACTCTCACGCAACCGCTACGGAGATGTCCTCAAATCTAACGATTCCGGTAACCATCCCGTTATCGCCTTTGGTGGGGTTCATTTAAAAAGTGCCACGGAAAATGATCCACTCGACACTGGGATGGAGATCGCCGTCTACCTCCTCCACACACTCCTCCTCGGTCAAGAGAACGCTGGCATCACTCCCTCTTCACTCCTCTCTCTTGAAAATGTTGAAATCAGAGAGCTTAAACAAAGCCTGCAGCTAACCGGCATAGAGCAAGATCGTTTTGAAGAGGCCGTTGGAAACAACCAAAGACATCTATTCCACCGCCACCATCCCGAGCTGGCAATTGAAGCCAAACCTCACTCTTTTGTCGTGCAAGCCTCCATGAGTGTAGAAGGAGAGCGACTCGACAACCTCCTCGATCGTGAAGAAAAGCTCTCCTTTGATCCGGAGAATTTTAGCGCCCTGATTCTTGCTAGCTTCCTCACGATCCCCTCAGATAACAAGCCGGATAATTTCATGGTCTCTTATGATCGCTCAAAGGGAGCGGTTGTTGCTAAGCTTATCGGGATAGATAACGACATGGTCTTCGCCTACCCCCTGAACTTCGTTCCTGCCGGTGGTGGCCAAAAAGAGCATATTGTTTCACTAAAAAATGCGCTCTACTTCTTTGATGAGATGATGAGAAAGCCAATAGATCCCAATATTAGAGAGAGAATCGGAAAGCTTAATCCTCTTCTATTAGGAATTGAGTGGGCAGCAGCAGTCGCTAAACAAAACCAGCGCTATGAAAAGCTCTCAATCCCAAAAAAGGATCAAGCATCTCTTCCTCTTCGCTTCACCCCAAGTACTCTTCATAACCTCATTGAAAACCTCCAGACACTACAGGTAATCCTATCCGACCCCAGCACGAAATTTGTGACACATCAAGAGCTCTTTCGCCACCTCTTCCCAGTCATTGAGCGTTTCTATCGCGGAGTGGGCGAAGATATGGGGGCTACAAAAGAGAAGATAGAAAATCTCTTCTCCATTGGACTTCCTCCGGTAGAAAAGTATCTTAAACCCAAAGAGTTCCTAGAGGATGGCTGTACTGTTGCTGAAGCCCTCCACTCAGAGAGTAAAGCAACGAGAGCTCACAAAGAGGAGAGGAGATCTTCGATTGAGGATCTGTCGTTAACGATTCTTGCTCGCACTGACCTCTCTCTCTTATCCCCCAAAGATCAAGCTGCTCTTCTTAATATTGCCGCCTCACACTTCTCGCAATTAGCCGACAGAAAAAACCTCCACACTAGCTGGCGATCCGATGGATTGGCTCATCTGTTGGTTAAAGAGGGTTGTAACCAAAAGACACTGCTCTTTCTACACAGCCTCGGCGTCGACCTCTCATCACTAAATGAACAGCATGAGACCATACTTTTTGCGATGGTGAGAGATGAAAAGCGCTACTGTGACCACCTCACCGATGAGCTATTAAAGCTGCTTCCTCTGGAGATAAAAAATAGCAACGGCCTCACTGCTTTAGATGTCGCTATGACAGAGAAGCTTATCCTCAGCTTCAACCTACTCATTCAAGCAGGAGCTGGAATCCATGCAAGCTCCACAGCTGCTTTAGTTTTTTACAATGAAGTTGTCAAGGAGTCAACTGATCCCAACCTGCAGCAATCCTTTCGACGACTCGCTGAAATTAACAGCCTTGTTAACTGGAAAATGGCCTGGGAAGCGATCTTACCCAAGCAATGTGAAAAGGGCACTGCCGTTAAAAGCGCCCTAAGTGGAAATAGAGTGCTAACCCCCGACGCTGCTAAGCAGCTCTTCACACAATCTGGAGCTATTATCAAGGTCAACAGCTCTGGTAGACGATCTGTAGGAAGGGTCACGATCAACCAATACACCCTCTACTTCAAGCAGGCCCCGGAGCTTCCCGGTTTAGAACAGGCTGTCGGCACTCTAACACAGCAGATAATGGGTTTTGGAACACCCCACACCGACCTGGTCAGCATTAACGGCGTTCCCTATCTCGTCTCTCAAAGCATTGATGGACCTAACCTGCAAGAGGTTATAGAGAAAAATCCTCTACAGCTCACTCAGGTTGATACAACAGCGCTTTCTCAGCTAATCCTGATGACAATGCTCATCAATCCTGAAGATGGCAAACCTGACAATTACATTGTCCAGCCTAAACCCAACGAAAAGGGTTATCAGCTCGTCAGTATTGATAATGACCACGCCTTTGTCCCAAGCGTAGCAAAAGAGAAACTCTTTCAGAGCAAGAAAAATCGCGTTCAGGTGAAGACAATTCTCTATTGCCTTGATCAGATGAACACACCAATCGACCCTAAAGTGCGCGACCAGTTTTTGAACCACGACCCCGCAGAGATCCTCTCCTCTTGGTTAGGCCACCTCTCAGCCGTACACTCTCTTTATCACAGTCTGTTTACAGAAAAGGAGAGAAAGCAGCTCTTTGACAACCATGGAACCTACGTGGGCATCCCTTTTCGGCCAGAAATGGTAACCGCTCTGTACCGTAAGATGGTTCAGATGCAGTTTCTCTTAAGCAACCACCAGGACAACCCAAACTACTCTCATCTAGAGATGCTTTTAGAGGTTGATCCCGCTTTAGGAACACGTTACCAGCGAGGCTTACAAAACAAGAACCTAAAATCAGCCTTCGACAGATTTCGCTTCATCGACGGAGCTGACTATGACATGAAAGGAGGCTCTTTTATTTCGACAAGAGAGGCAAGAGAGATCCTTGAGTCTCAAAAAATTGTCACAAAAGCTAAAATGGCAGAACTTCTTGAAGGTGGTGAACAGCTCAACCCCTTAGAAGCTCTTGATAAATTACGCCAAGTCGTCGCTGCCGACCAGAGCAGTTTAGCCAAACAGCTGATGCAAGCAGAAGGGGTAAGTGTTGACTTTGCCTCCCTAACCGATGAACAAGCTACGAACATCTTAAAGAAGATAGAGTTCTCAAAACTACCTCCACCTATTATCCAGTCGATCCTAAGCCAGCTAACTACCACTCCCTTTAGAGATCTCCCCCTCTCTCACGCCTCTACACTAACAAATAATACTCTTCTCAGATTTAATTTTACCCTACTTACAGTTCTTGATCTCTCCTACTGCCAAAAATTAACGGAAGATATTGCCCTGCAGGTTTTAGAGAGAGCTCCCTGTATCAGAAAGCTCAACCTCTCCGGTATTAGCTCCTTTTTGCAAATTCAGGGAGCTTTCAGCCTTAGAACTTTTAAAGCTCCCCCCCTCGATTTAATGAACATCACCCACCTCTACCTAAATCACTGTACAAACCTCCATACCTTAATGCTATCTGGGGATCATCTCGCTGTTGTTGAATGTGAAAGCAGCTCCCTTAAAAAGCTTGAGATCCGTAGCAAAACGCTAAGCCACCTAAATCTCAAAAACAACGAATCCCTTACCGATACGAATTTAGCTGTCGCTATAGCCTCTTGCCCCAATATACGAAGACTTAATCTTGAGGGCTGCACTCAGATAACTGGAAATGAATTTAGGGCAAAGTTCCCCTCATATCCATATAGTCTTTTTACAGGAATCAAAAACGAGAAACTAAAAGAGGCTGTTCTCTCCCTACTGGAGAACAATATAACAACCCTCGATCTGTCAATGAATAAGATCGGCGATCAAGAAGCCGAAGCCTTAGCTGAGGCCCTGAAAAGCAACACCTCCTTGCAATCCCTCAATCTGTCGAACAATTGGATTGGCGATCAAGGAGCCGCTGCCTTAGCTGAGGCCCTTAAAAGCAACACCTCCTTGCAATCCCTCAATCTGGGGGGCAAATGGATCGGCGATAAAGGAGCCGAAGCCTTAGCTGAGGCCCTTAAAAGCAACACCTCCTTGCAATCCCTCAATCTGTATAACAATCAGATCGGCGCTAAAGGAGCCGCAGCCTTTGCTGAGGCCCTGAAAAGCAACACCTCCTTGCAATCCCTCGATCTGTCGTACAATCAGATCGGCGATCAAGGAGCCGCAGCCTTAGCTGAGGCCCTTAAAAGCAACACCTCCTTGGAATCCCTCGATCTCCAGCATAATAAGATCGGCCATCAAGGAGCCGCAGACTTTGCTGAGACCCTGAAAAGCAACACCTCCTTGCAATCCCTCGATCTGCTGGAAAATCAGATCGGCGCTAAAGGAGCCGCAGCCTTAGTTGAGGTCCTTAAAAGCAACACCTCCTTGCAATCCCTCGATCTGGGGAATAATAAGATCGGCGATCAAGGAGCCGCAGCCTTAGTTGAAGCCCTTAAAAGCAACACCTCCTTGCAATCCCTCTATCTGGGGTTCAATCAGATCGGCGATCAAGAAGCCGCTGCCTTAGCTGAGGTCCTTAAAAGCAACACCTCCTTGCAATCCCTCGACCTGTCGAGGAATGAGATCGGCGATCAAGGAGTCGCTGCCTTAGCTGAGGCCCTTAAAAGCAACTCCTCCTTGCAATCCCTCGTTCTGGGGAATAATAAGATCGGCCATCAAGGAGCCGCTGCCTTAACTGAGGCCCTTAAAAGCAACACCTCCTTGCAATCCCTCTAGCTGGAGAATAATAAGATCGGCGATCAAGG
>JAJFMK010000014.1 GCA_021772215.1 Chlamydiota bacterium
CTGGCCGCGGTGGTGGGTCTGGTGATTGAAAACGGTGATCAGGATGTCGCCGAGCGCCGCTTGCCCGGCCGTGCCGTCGACCCGGTTGAACGAGACCTGGTCGGCGAATTGTTCGTCGTCGAGGCCGGCGATCATCGCGGCGAAGGCCGCCGACTGGGCCTCCTGGGCGGCGCGCAACGGTTGGAAGTCGTCGTAAAGAATTTCGTCCAGGCTCTTGATGCCGGTCGTCGTGGCGTCGATCCGGGCCATCCATAAGCGATCGATGACCAGCAGATGGTTGAGGGTATTGTGGATCGAACCGAAGAAGGCGCCCCGGTCTTTGCGGTAGTCGGCGTCGGAAAGCGTCGCGCAGGAGTCGTAGACCCGGCCGTAAGCCCAGGCGCTAAAGCGGCTCATCATCGGTAGGACGTTCATGGCGGTCTCCCGTATTTCAGATAACGCGGTCGAGGGCGGCGATCAGGCGGTCGACTTCGCCCAGGGTATTGTAGTGCGCCATCGAGGCGCGGACGACGCCGTTTTCGGTGTCGGTGACGCCGAGCGCGTTCAGCAGACGCGGCGCGTAGAAATCGCCGTGCGCGACGGCGATGCGGTCATCGTGCAGCAGCGGCGGAATTTCGGCCGAGGCGCGGCCCTCGACGGTGAAGGTGAAAGTCGGCGCGCGCACGGTTTTGTCGCCGACGGCCGGGCCGATCAGCCGTAAGCCGGGTTTCGCAGCGGCGAAATCGGCGAAGCGCTCGGCCAGCAATTGTTCGTGATCGGCGATCAACGCGAAGACGGCGCCGACGCGGCCCAGCAGATCGTTTGGCGGCGCGTCGAGGTGATGCTCGGCGAGGGCCTCGAAATAGTCGGCGATGCCGGCCAGCGCGGCGATCGATTCGTGGTTCGGCCCGGCTGGGTTGAGATTGTGGGCGGTGTCGGCGGCGTCGAAAAAATAATGCGACTGCGGCGTCGCTTCGATCAGCCGTTGACGCTTGCCGTAGAGACAGCCCATGTGAGGGCCGAACACCTTGTAGAAACTGAATAGATAAAAATCGACGTTCCAGGCTTTGACGTCGACCAATCGGTGCGGCGCGTAGGCGACGCCGTCAACGACGACCTGGGCGCCGGCGTCGTGAACTTTTTTGGTGATCGCGGCGACGTCGTTGATCGCACCGACGATGTTCGAGACATGCGGAAAGGCGACAATGCGGGTGCGTTCGCTGAGAAGACCGTCGAGCAGGTCGGGATCGAGATTGCCGGTGACCGGGTCGACCGGCCAGTCGACGACCGTGATGCCGGTTTCGGCGAGCCGCCGCCAGGGGCCGGAGTTGGCCTCATGGTTTTGCATCGCGACGATCACCTCGTCGCCGTCGCGCCACGACGGCCGGAGCGCATGGGCCAGTACGTAAGCGTTGATTGAGGTCGAGGCCGCGATCACCACTTCGTCCACCTCCGCGCCGATCATCTCGGACATCAGCCGGTGGCCCGAATTCACGCGCTCGGTCGCCAGCACCGAGGCCGGATAGGCGCCGGCCGGCTGGACCTGCGACTCGCGCATGTAGGCGGTGATCCGCTCGATCACCGAATTCGGCACGAAACTGCCGCCGGCGCTCTCGAAAAACGCCCACGCCCAACACGACGCCGGGAATTGTGCGCGAACGAAATCGAGGTCGAGGTCGAGGTCGAGGTCGAGGTCGAGGTCGAGTGAGGCCATCTGCGGGCCTACCCGTAAGTTGCGATCAGCATGATCGCCTCGCCGATGCGTTCCGGATCATCGTTGAATTTGAGGCCGTGCTCGTTGTTGTTGGAGCGCGCGACGATGGCGCCGAAATTACCCAACTGATCGACGGCGAGCACCACTTCGGTATTGCGCTCGAAGGCCATTGGAGCGTTGACGCGGGCGCCGCCGGTGCTGATGTCGAGGATCTCGCAATCGACCGCGACGCCGGAAACGCTGACGCGGGTCCGAAACAACACGTTCTTGCGCGCGTGTTGGCGGCGGTTGGCGGGATCGTCGTATTGGTTCATGGTCGGATTTCCGTTCAGATGTCGGCGTAGACGTGGGTTTCGGCCTTGCCGCCGGGGTGGGTGACGGCGCCGTTGACCGTCGCGCCGACGGTCTGGGCGTATTTCCATAGCGCCCCGGATTGGTAATCGTGTTGGCGGGGCTTCCAGGCGGCGCGGCGGTTTTCCAACTCGGCCGCCGGCACGTCAAGGTCGAGGCGGCCGGTGTTGGCGTCAATGTGGATGATGTCGCCGTCGTTGACCAATGCTATCGGGCCGCCGACCGCCGCCTCCGGGCCGACGTGGCCGATGCAGAAACCCCGCGTTGCGCCGGAAAACCGGCCATCGGTGACCAGCGCGACCTTGTCGCCCATGCCGAGGCCGTAGAGCGCGCTGGTGGTCGACAGCATCTCGCGCATGCCGGGGCCGCCCTTCGGTCCCTCGTAACGGATGACGATGATCTCGCCTTCGTTGATTTGCAGGTTGGTGACGGCGGCGTAGGCGTCTTCCTCGCATTCGAATACCCGCGCCGGGCCGGAAAACACAAGATTGTCCATGCCGGCAACCTTGACGATCGCGCCCTCCGGGGCGAGCGAGCCGTTGAGGCCGACGACGCCGCCGGTCGTGGTGATCGGGTTCGAAACTGGGCGAATGACGTCCTGGTCCGGCGACAGGGAAACGTCGGCGAGGTTCTCGGCAATGGTTCGTCCGGTTACCGTCAGGCAATCGCCATGCAGGAAGCCGCCGTCGAGCAGCGCCCTCATCATCGCCGGCACGCCGCCGGCCTCGTACAAGTCCTTGGCGACATAACGGCCGCCGGGTTTGAGGTCGGCGATATAAGGAGTCTTCTTGAAAATTTCGCAGACGTCCGCCAAGTCGAAATCGATGCCGACCTCGTGTGCGATCGCCGGCAGGTGCAGCCCGGCGTTGGTCGAGCCGCCCGAGGCGGCGACGATCATCGCGGCGTTTTCCAGGGCTTTTCTGGTGACGATATCGCGCGGCCGGATATTTTTCGCGAGCAGGTTCATCACCGCCCGTCCCGAGGCTTCGGCGTAAGCATCGCGGCTCTCGTAGGGCGCCGGCGCGCCGGCCGAGCCTGGCAGAGCGAGGCCGATGGCCTCCGAGACGCAGGCCATGGTGTTGGCGGTGAACTGGCCGCCGCAGGAGCCGGCCGACGGGCAGGCGGCGCATTCGATGTCGTGCAGTTCCTGATCCGACATTTCACCGGAGGCGTGCTGGCCGACGGCCTCGAAGACATCCTGGATGGTGATGTCCTTGCCTTTATATTTACCCGGCAGGATCGAGCCGCCGTACATGAAGACACTGGGCACGTTGAGGCGGACCATCGCCATCATCATGCCGGGCAGGGATTTGTCGCAGCCGGCGACGCCGACCAGCGCGTCATAGCAATGGCCACGCATCGTCACCTCGACCGAGTCGGCAATAATTTCGCGGCTGACCAGCGACGATTTCATGCCCTGATGGCCCATGGCGATGCCGTCGGTGACGGTGATCGTGGTGAACTCGCGCGGCGTTCCGGCGGCCGCCTTGACGCCGCTTTTGACGACCTGCGCTTGACGCGCCAGCGAGATATTGCACGGTGCGGTTTCGTTCCAGCAGGTGGCGACGCCGACGAACGGTTGGCCGATTTCCTCTTCGGTCATGCCCATCGCGTAATAGAAGGCGCGGTGCGGCGCGCTGTCGGCGCCGACGCTGGTGTGGCGGCTCGGTAGATTGGATTTGTCGAAGACCTTGGCGTCCATGGGTGTCCCTCTCAGCGTTACGAAATCGGCCCACGAGTTTGGCCGATAAGCGGGGGCAGATCAAACCAAAGCCCGATCGAACACGAGTAGAAATACGGCGTTGCTCGCCGTCCGTCCTGGTTCACATCAAGACACGGCGCATGCCGCGCTCGTATACTGTATTGGCGCTGAGACGGTGGCGGAAATGGCCTATATCGAATGGTCCGACGACCTGAAAACCGGCAATCGGCAAATTGACGCCGAACACTGGGGCCTGTTCGCTCTGGTCAACGATCTGTACGACAAATTGCAGGCCGGCGCGGCGGACGCCTCGATCGACGCGACGATTGAGGCGTTGGTCGCTTACGTCGATTCGCATTTCGAATACGAGGAGGCCTTGATGGCGGTCGGTGGTTATCCGGATATCGAGGCCCATCGGCAGTTTCACCAGCGTTTGAAGGGCCGGGTGCTGGCCTACCGGGCCGCCTACGTCGATGACCCCGAAGGGTTCGACGACTACGGTTTCATGGATTTCCTCGGTGGCTGGCTGCGCGGGCATATCATGAAGGAGGAAATGGCCTACATTCCGTATTTGCCGGAAGACGCCGCCGCTTAGGTCAATAATACTGGCTAGATTACCTACGCCTCGGGTATCCTCCGGCGTCACGATGTAGGCCTATCTTCCGAGGAGCCAATAGTCATGCCCGAGCTACGTTCAAAAACCTCCACTCACGGTCGCAACATGGCCGGCGCGCGCGGTCTGTGGCGGGCCACCGGAATGACCGACGCGGATTTCGGCAAGCCGATCATCGCCATCGCGAATTCGTTCACCCAGTTCGTCCCCGGCCACGTCCACCTTAAGGATCTTGGTCAACTGGTGGCTCGCGAGATCGAGGCCGCCGGCGGCGTCGCCAAGGAATTCAACACCATCGCCGTCGACGACGGCATCGCCATGGGTCACGGCGGCATGCTCTATTCGCTGCCGAGCCGCGAGTTGATCGCCGACTCGGTCGAGTACATGGTCAACGCCCACTGCGCCGACGCCCTGGTCTGCATCTCCAACTGCGACAAGATCACGCCG
>JAJFMK010000131.1 GCA_021772215.1 Chlamydiota bacterium
GGTAGAACGGCTCTGATGTACGCTGTTGTAGAGTATGATCTCAATACAGTCGAAAAACTTTTGCAGCACTCCGATTTTGAAAGTGCATCGATTAACCATGCTGATAATGATGGCAATACAGCTCTGATGCTCGCGATAAAAAACGCTCGATTTCAATATATCGATAGCCAAGAATTTAAAATCCTTGAAAACAGCCAAACCATTTTAGGTCTGCTTGTGGAAGTTCCAGGGATTGATTTTTTTCAAGCTAATAAAGCTGGTGAAACAGTTTTATCACTGCTTGAGAAATTTATTGATAAAGTGGACGACCTTCTGTAATAGAGTTCCCTTTTTTCAGGTGATCGTTCGATCACCCGGGAATTCTATTTCTATCTAGAGAAGTAGCGCGGCTTTTTTTGAAACAAACTCATGTTGGGGATGGCAGCCCCATCTTCAACGGAGAAATAAGGAGCTTCAGACAGTGCCGCCATCGACGGCTTTGCTATGAGGTGTCTCTTTTGCCTATGACTCGCCGAAGGCTCTAAATAAGCCAACAAGCTGTTGGCTTATTCACTCAAATTGGCCCCCTGGTTCTATAGAGTCGACAGCTCTACAAATTTATGGTCAAAAGCAAGATACTCTTACTTTCCACGAGTGTATTAGATCAAGGTTGAAGCTCTTTTCTCACGATAAAACATCGACCATTAGGTATGACTTGCCAACTTTGAGGTATGGGTCTAAGTTCATGCCCTCTTCGATCATCCTTTTGTAGTCGTAGGAGTTTCGCCCCCCAATTCGTCTGAAGCGAACGCCCTGGACAACGAACTTCTCGTGGGAAATACCTTCAGAAATTGTCTCCTTTAGGGAGTTGATTTCTTCTTCTAGCTCCTTAACTTGGGTATTGAGGCTCTTCCTCTTTTCTAAAAGTTCTTTTAGGCGCTTTCCTTCCGCCTCTTTGTCGCCTTCAATGATGATCGGATCTTGATTCATTTATCGAACTTTTCCTGCTCCAGTTTGGAGAGCTCCTCGTCGGTCAGTTTCGTCTCCACAAGTTCAATCGGTACTCCCTGCTCTTCGATCATTGCAACGCGGTAACCCTCTAGCGGGCTGTAGGGGCCAAAGAGGATTTTGGCGCCTTTGATTTCAGCGTCTAGATCGTCGACTTGGAAAGCGAGGTGGGGAACTTGGGTTACTAATTTAGGCAGCCCATGGTCTTCGGGAAAGCGGTGCCACTGAATGTGCCACCTGTTGCCTTCAAAGGGGGTGGAGTAGAACTTAAAGCCTTCCGTCTCTACAAGCGTTTCGTCGGCCCTTTTTTCCGATGTGGGGACGCCATAGTGGTGATATTTACGAGACATGCATCTCCCTTTTGGGACAGTCTATGAGATGATCGTTTACAACGCCCACAGCTTGTAAAAATGAGTAGATGATTGTTGTGCCGACAAAGTTCATGCCGCGCTTTTTTAGATCCTTCGAAACCTGGTCGCTAAGAGGGCTATTTGCTGGCAGCTCCTCAAATTTTTTCCACCGGTTTATGATCGGGGAGTTGTCGACAAAGCGCCAGAGGTAGGCATCAAATGTGCCAAACTCTTTTTGCATTTCTAAAAAGACCAGGGCATTTTGTCTGACGCTAAAGACCTTTCGGCGATTTCTAATGATTGCGGGATTTTGCAGGATCTCTTCGAGCTCTTCGTCACTCATCGTAGCCACTTTTTTGGGCTGAAACTGATGGAACAGGCTTCGGTAGCCCTCTCGTTTTTTTAAGATGGTCTCCCAGCTCAATCCTGCTTGGGCGCCCTCTAGGCAGAGCATCTCAAAGAGGTGACGATCGTCATGGACAGGGATGCCCCACTCATGATCGTGATACGCCTCATAAAAGTCTTTCCCTTCACCAAAACATCTCTTCATTTCCAACATCATAAAATTTTTGCCAATATTCTGTCATCGCCATTCTTAACTGTGGAAATTTAATAAAAAAGATACTATACTTCACATCAAAATGAATCTAAACTCTCTGAATATATTAAGTTCTAAACCTTTGGCTTTTGATCTCTCACTGGATGAGTGGAGAGCGTGGTGTCAAAGCCAAGGGCTAGCTACTTTTGTTGGTAAGCAGATCTTCTTGTGGATCTTTCAAAAAGGCACCCTTGACCCTGAAGAGTTTAGCAATATTTCTAAGGAGATTCGCCTTCGGTTGAAGGAAAAATTTTCCTGGAATTTGCCTCTTGTCGACTCTCACCTTTGTTCAAAAGATGGAAGTGAAAAACTTCTTATAAAAGATCGTGAGGGTAACCTATTTGAGATGGTGCTGATGCCTTATGAAGAGCGTGTGACTCTCTGTTTGAGTAGCCAGGTGGGCTGTAAAAGGGGCTGCACATTCTGCCAGACGGGGCGGATGGGGTTGAAGCGCAATCTCTCCTCCGGGGAGATCCTCTCCCAGATTCTACTGGCTAACTACTGCCTTAAGGGGCGAAGGGTTACCAACGTAGTCTTCATGGGGATGGGGGAGCCACTCGATAACTTCGACGAGGTGGTCAAGGCGTGTCAGATCATGATTCATCCCGATGGTTTTGGCCTCTCTAAGCAGCGGGTCACCATCTCCACCTCCGGGCTCGCCCCTGAGATCGACCGTTTAGGAGAGGTTCTGCCTGTTAGGTTGGCGATTTCTCTCCATAGCGCCGATGATGAAAGGCGAAGCCGCATGATGCCTGTTAACCGCCAATATAATTTGGCGACTCTCAAAGAGTCTCTCTTGCGCTACCCTGCGCCCCATCGCCTCGGAATCACCTTCGAATATGTGATGATTGAGGGGGAGAATGACTCAATCCAAGATGCAAAGAAGCTGGTAAAGTATCTAAGCGGCATCAGGGCGAAGGTGAACCTCATCCCGATTAACCACTTTCCTGGCTTGGAGATGAAGGCGTCGCAGGCGGATAGCTTAAGGGCTTTCCAAAGATACCTTGCAGATCGCTCAATCCCGGCGCCTGTGCGCTACAGCCGCGGACAAGATATCAGCGGCGGCTGCGGACAGCTCGCTGCGAAGCGTGAAGAAGAGATCCATCTCGATCCCAGAGAACTCCATCGCCAAAGACGAAGAGAGTTACGAAAGAATTAGCCTACAGCCGATTTTTCGATGATTTTGAAACCATTCCCTCTCTAAAATATCTCGGCATTAAGCGGAAACTCTTACAAGTTGCAAGAGGTCGTTACCAATATTGGTAATCTGGTCTGTTTTTTCTGATGGAATTTTGGCGAGCTCTCCTTTTCGGATTGTATGTGAGAGTCCATCAATTATTATCGAGGCAGTTCCATCGACGACATAAACAGTTCTTTCACCCCCTTGATTTTGTTCAGGCGAGGTTTTTTCTCCCGGTTTAACGAAAACAACATCGACACCATATTTTGTGCTATCAGACCTTTCTAGTAGGTGATGAAGTTGCTGTGAGCTTTGGGGATTCTCTACCTTTTTAATGCAAAATTTATCCTCTCCCAAGCTTTGGTCAGCGGAGGGGAGTTGAGGTTGCTCTTTTTCTTTGAAACAGGTCGGAACCCAAGCTGGGGCGCAGATACAGAGGAAAATTAATGTTGCTTTCTCTTCGTTGGAGACTGTGTGAACAGTGCCACTGCGAATATGAGCAAGATCTCCTTTGGTAATCTTTCGAGAGTAGCCATCGATGGTGAGCGTTCCGCTGCCCTCTAGAAGAAAATAGCCCTCTTGAGCCTCTTCGTGAAAGTGAGGTTGAGAGGAGCCGTTTTGGGCAATCTCAACGATGGCAACGCTATGCTTTTCTCCTGTTTGATTGACAACTCCGAAAAGCTCGTAGATTTTTTCTCCCTTGCCGGTATCTATTTCGGCGCAGTCTGCCTTATTTCTGATGTAAATAGCTGCTTGAGCGCTCTGGCTCGATGCTGTGACGTTAGCTGTAGTCATCAGTTCTCCTTTTTTTATCATGATATTACATATCTCACCTTTTTACCAACAGTGGCAAGGCGCTCTTTTGTTTCATTAGAAAAGACAAAGCGCACATACTTTGCAGCTCTTTCACCTCAATTTCTCGAATTTTGTAAGCCTCCTACTATCAACAGTATGAAAACTTGCAAAATTCAACAACTTGGATCGCAAAATCATCAAGAAATCAGCTCGTCAGCATCTCCTTAAGCTCGCTAGGCGTTGGTCTTTCATCTGGATCCAGTGAGACCATTCTACTAATAAACTTAGCTAAGCGCTGATCCACTTTAGCTTCGATAAGTTCATCATAGACGCTTTCGGAAGATTTAGGCTGATCTGTATCAAGCAGAGTTGTGTTTGCAAAATCTTCCCATATCTCAGGTGATTCCTTAGGTAAGAGTTTGAATATTTTAAGGGGATAAAGCCGCGTCTTAGTAATGAGATTATACAAAACAATACCCACTGCAAAGGTTTGCATTTTTTTAAGTAGCGGCACAAACTCATTATACCCACCAGATTTCCATTTTAATAATAAATATTTACCTTTTTTCAAATCAGTAACTGGAACCGTAGCATAGGGGAGAAAAAACTTCGAAAACACCTTGTTGAGATATTCGTAGTCCTGGGCTTTTGATGCATCCAAACACATCACAATTCCAAAATCGATAAAGCGAATGTCAATCTTACCTCCCCTTTTTAAATACAAAATATTCTCTTCTTTAATGTCTAGGTGCAATAGATTCAATTGTTGAATTTGATAAAGACCAGCAAGTATTTTGTAGTGCGTAGAATTTTCTAACTTAAAAGAAGGCATAAATAAATCCCCATCCATGCGTGGAGTCAAATAACCATACTCTTTAACTTCACCATTCGTATCCACCACTGTCCTTAAATCAACTAGCTGTGATTGTATTTGACTACAAAAGACTCTTCTAGAATAGATGTTGTTTAATGCCTCAGTCTCATTTTTAAAACTTTCTTGAACATGACCAAGTGTGGCATATTCAGTTGAGCTTCTCTTATACACCCACTCACTGCTCGGAGGAAACGGCGTCTCATCGCATTTAGGAAACAGCGTAACATCGCCAATCATATGGACAACATGAACTGTGCTATAAAGACCTTCAGCAATCTTCTCACCAATTCTATATTTAATTCCTCTTGGATCCACAAGGGGTTCTTCAGCGGACCTTTTTACCCCGATAATAGTATGTGTGCTCATCTTAATGTTGTGTATAAATAAATTGTTTTATCTTGCTCTAGCTAGACTTAGTAGGAATATCCAAACTCGAGTTTTTACAAAAGTTATGAACAATTCGACTGATTGGTCCTTTGATCAGCATTCCATAAGGAGCCACTGATCAATTCGTGCAGGCCGCTTTCCCGCCCTTTCGCTTCCATTTGACTAATTTTGTAAGTCCCCTACTGTCAATAGTATGCGAACTTACAAAATCAGCCAATTGAAAGCAAAATCATCGAAAAATCGGCTGTACCCTAATTGATCAGCATCTCCTTAAGCTCGCTAGGCGTTGGTCTTTCACTTGGATCCAGCGAGACCATTTTACTAATAAACTTAGCTAAGCGCTGATCCACTTTAGCTTCGATAAGTTCATCATAGACGCTTTCGGAAGATTTAGGCTGATCTGTATCAAGTACCCTGCTTTTTACAAAATTATCCCATTCCTGAGGTGATTCCTTAGGTAAGGGTTTGAATGTCTTAAAGGGATAAAGTCGCGTCTTAGTAATGAGATTATACAAAACAATACCCACTGCAAAGGTTTGCATTTTTTTAAGTAGCGGCACAAACTCATCATACCCACCAGATCTCCAATTTATTAATAACTCTTTACCTTTTTTTAAATCAGCAATTGTTACGGTGGTATAGGCGCGGAAAAACAAATTAAACACATTAATTATATATTCGCGAGTATTGGCTTTTGAAGCATCCAAGCACATAGCAATTCCAAAGTCGATAAAACGAATATTAACATTATCACCACTCTTTATATGCAAGATGTTATCGTTTTTAATATCTAAGTGTAATATGTTTAATTGTTGAATTTGAAAAAGGCCAGTAAGTATTTTGTAGTATGTTGAAATTTCTAATTTAATAGGAGGTTGGTATAAATCCCCATCCATGCGTGGCGTCAAATAACCATACTCTTCAGTTGCACCATTTGCATTCACAACTGTTCTTAAATCAACTGGCTGTGATTGTATTTGACTACAAAAATCTCCTCTAGAATTGATTTTTTTCAATACCTCAGCCTCGTTTGTAAAAGGTTTTTTAACTAGACTAAGGTCGGCATGTCTAGTTGAGCTTCTCTTATACACCCACTCACCGCTTTGAGGAAACAGTGTATCAGTGCCAATCATATGGACAACATGAACTGTGCTATAAAGACCTTCAGCAATCTTCTCACCAATTCTATATTTAATTCCTCTTGGATCCACAAGGGGTTCTTCAGCGGACCTTTTTACCCCGATAATAGTATTTGTGCTCATCTTAATATTTTGTATAGAGGGACTTGCAAAATTGCTTTGCCTGGAAAAAATGGGAATTTTAAAGCTTATTTCGAGTGACAGCGAAGCTGCCACGGTCAATTCGACGAGGTCGACCCTTGAGGGTCGATTGAAGAGAAGAGACGAAAATAGGCTTTAAAAGGGCATTTTTAACGGGCGAATGAGTTTTGCAAG
>JAJFMK010000132.1 GCA_021772215.1 Chlamydiota bacterium
GGAGGCGTCGGCCTTAAAATCTTTGGATTGATTGAGTAGATCAAGTTGATGATCCCAGGTTTTTGTGCACTTAGAAAAATGCACCTTTTTTCCCTCTTTCCAAGCATATGTGATAAGAAGATCAGCAGCCGGTCTGGCGCTGAACTTCTTTGAGAGGGTAATTTTAGGTGTTTTGTTTTTAAGTAGCTCCTCGTGCATTAGAAGGGCAGACTCTCCTCTTCAGCGCCTAAATCAGCAGAGTCCTCAAAGTGACCCTGTCCAGCCATCACAGGCTCTTGCACCGGTTCGTGCCCTGACTGCGCGTTAGATCCACCCTCTTGATCTTTGCGATCTGATCTACCAGGAACAAAGCGAAGCGCCTCTGCAGTCATCTCTAAAGAGACTTGCGATTGGCCCTCTCGGTTTGTGAAGATCTCTGGCCTATGCATCTCACCGATACACATTACAAAGCTTCCCTTTTTAAGGTAGCTGAGCATTTTATCAAACTTATCGCCCCAAAGGGTGACACGCCACCAGGTGGTCTCCTCTTTACCGCCGCGCTTTGAGTTACTGGCAATAACGAGATTTGTCACCTTCTGTCCCGAAGGGGTGTAGCGTGTTTCAGGATCCTTACCCAAATTTCCTATGATCTGAATGATATTCATTGGCACTTCCTCCTAAGGGTTTGGATAGTTTAGATCTTGATGAAGCCTTCTCCACCAGGTCTTTTGCCCTGCTGCGCTTGGGGCTGATCACCTGTGGGTCTTTTCGGCACATGTTCTGTTGGCTCACGACCTTCAGAAATATCTTGGCAGATCTTTCTCCACTTCTCTACCGTCTCGACGTAGAGAGGGGCAAAGGCTCTAAGTGATGAAGAAACCGCATGCTCCATATCAAGCGTGCAGTGGATCAAAATAATTCCCTCTTTAACAGCAACACCGGCGCCGCCACCTGCCATTTGACCACCAAGCATCGATCCCTCAAGAAGTTTCTCGTAAAGTTTTAGCTTTGTTTTGTCATCCGATGGAAGGCCGTCGATTAGAGGGGAATAGAGGTAGATTCTCTTTGAGTTTGGCTCGTATGTGATGTGAAGAGAAAATTCATCATCAATCCCTAAAATACAGGTGTTGTTTTCGTCGAAATCGAGATCTCCGAGGTTTAGCTCTTTCCCAAATTCTTTAAGGTTTGCTCTAGCATTGTCTAGCGACATATCTTATATACTCCTAATTCAAATTCTTTATATTTTGTAGCAAATTGTAGCCCTTCAGAGGATATTAATCAATGAGTTCTGCAATCTCTCTTTGCTGTGTCTGATCGAAGTGGTATGTCAATCCTATCGATGTATTTGGGAAAATATGCGTTAAAATCTTATCAGCTTGGTTACCCTTTTGCGCCATTTTCTCAACTTCATCTATAGAGAGACTTGCACACCCCTCATGCGTCTGAGGTTTTTTTGCGGAGACCACAGCGGTTGGGAAGGTGGTGATCTTTCCACGATAGGGAGAGGTCTGTGACATCACCATATATTTCGTTCTATCAACAGCCTCATCAACGCCATTTCCACGATGAGTCACAGCGGAGCCCATATAGCCCACTTTCTGTGCATCGGCGTGCCAGTAGGGGTTCTGGCTGTGCGCCGCCAGATGATAGGCGTCAGTGCGTGTCGCAATCGCCAGCGCATTCATCGCCTCATGTGAGAGGGTGTGGTCAAAGAGAGGAGAGAGTACCGCTGAGACATAATGTTCGATATCGATTTCGTTGACGATGCTAATTTTGCCCCCTACATCATAGACGTAGATGTTACCACTATACTCGATCCCGTTGACGACGGTTCTAGTTTTCTCATGATCGGGGACGATTTTGATCTGATAGACACCTGGAAACTCCTCACCCCACTTAATTCCTGTGCTGGCTGAGAGGATCGGCGCTCTTTTGATCCCGTAGCGTGAAGCTAATTTACTGTTTTTGTAGGGGTCGTAGATATTGTAGTCGCCTTTAATCTCCAACATCGAACTATTGGTATCATGAACGATCAAAATACGAATCTGCGGCGGCGCAGGGGTCTCGTTTGAGACAAACGTACTCTTAATCGAGTCCCAAATACCCGCTTCAACGGTGACAACGGGGACAGCCACGGCAACAATAGCTAGCGTCAATTCCTTCAACATACGATCAAACTCCCTAAATACTAAAAATCATCTGAAGATCCTAACTTTAGAGTCTGTTCTCAGTAAAATGCAAGATTATTCCTGCCTTAGATGCGAATAGGCAAGCGGTGTCACCATTCGGCCTTTGGGCGTGCGTTTTAAAAGCCCCTGGAGAATGAGGTAGGGCTCATGCACCTCCTCGATGGTGTGAGGCTCCTCTCCCAAAGCGGCAGCAAGGGTTGTTAATCCCACAGGACCGCCGTTATGGTGCTCTATGATAAGAGAAAGAATGCGTTTATCAACCTCATCGAGCCCCAAAGCATCGATCTGTACCATAGCCAGCGCCTCATTGACAATCTCATCGCTCATGTTGCCGTCAGCGCGCACCTCAGAAAAGTCACGAACCCAACGCAGTAGATGGTTGGCAATTCGCGGCGTGCCGCGAGAGCGTTTGGCCACCTGAAGCGCCGCCTGCCCATCGATTTGAAACTTTAACAAAGAGGCGCTACGAAGAACCACCTGAGCGAGTGTCTTAGGGGCGTAAAATTCGAGGCGGAAATTGGAGCCAAAACGGGACCTTAATGGCTCGCTAATTAAGCCTGATCTCGTCGTCGCTCCAACGAGAGTAAACTGCTTAAGCTCTAGCTGAACGGATCTGGAACTCGGCCCCGAGTCAATCAGAAGGTCGATCCGAAAATCCTCCATTGCCGGATAGAGGTACTCCTCGATCGAGCGCTGTAGTCGATGAATCTCATCGATAAAGAGGAAATCCCCCTCTTCAAGAGAGGTTAAAATGCCGGCTAGGTCACCCGGTTTCTCAAGAGCAGGACCAGACGTTGGCACCATCTTTGTCCCCATCATCTCGGCCAGAATATGACAGAGCGTCGTCTTACCTAAGCCGGGAGGGCCGCTAAAGAGCGCGTGGCATAGAGGCTCAGAGCGTCTCTTAGCCGCCTCGCACATCACCTCAAGTCGCTCCTTAATTGTCTCCTGTCCAGCAAAATCGGCTAATGCTTTTGGTCTAAGAGGAGCATCAAACTTCTGATCAGGCTCGTTGTAGGTTGATTCAATAAATTGGTTCATGACAGTAGGACGTGAAGGAAAACTATCGTTATTAAAACGGGAGCGCTGAATTTAAAGCAAAACCAAAAATACCCTTTCAGCCAGCTATTTTTTGCCATTACCTCTTCTGCGCCATATGAGAGCTCCTCAATACTAGCTTTAGCACCCCAGCGCCAACCGGCTAGGATTGTGGCAAAAAGACCCCCTAATGGAATCAAAAGATTGCTGGCCAGCCATCCTGCTCCATCGAGGAAGTTCACACCATAGAGGGTAAAGTTACTCAATAGATTCACGGAAAGAGCGCTAGGAATTCCTAAAAGGAATATGAGGGTTGAGACAATCATAACGGCTTTTTTTCGCGGCACCTGCCACTCATCGATAAGATAGGAGATAGACGGCTCAATCGCTGATATTTCTGAGGTGATCGCCGCCACAGCAATCAGAAGGAAAAAGGCGGGCGCTAAAATATACCCTAGAGGAATCTGACTAAAGACAACGGGAAGAGTATGGAAGATCAGACCGGGGCCGGCGTCAGGACTCATTCCGACAGAGAAGACAATGGTAAAGATCACGGCAGCTCCAATGATCGAAACCAATGTATCCATGATCAAAATGGGCACGCAGGAGAAGATTAAATTTTCCTTTTTATCGAGATAGCTTCCATATGTTGCCATCGTCCCCTGCCCGAGACTTAAAGTAAAAAAAGACTGTCCAAGAGCGGAGAGGATCGCAAGCGGGGTTAGTGCAGAGAAATTTGGTTTAAAGAGGAAGGTGAGCGCATCTCCAGCTCTTGGCAGCGTCAATCCGTATATGAGAAGAAGAATCAAAATAGCAAAGAGAAGCGGCATTAAAAATTTGTTTGCTCTTTCTATACCTCTACGAATACCGAAAAGCAGAATCCCTGCGGAAATTCCCAAGAAAACAAAGTGCGTCACTAAAGTAAACGCAGGCGATGCTAGGAGTCCCTCAAAGTGGGCCATCGAGTCGGCAGTCGAGCGAAAATGTGTTAAATTCCCCTTTAGCGCCTCATAGAGATAGCCAATAATCCAACCGGCAACGGCGCTATAAAATGCACTGACCCAAAAGCCGGTAAAGATTGTGATTTTGCCCATGAAGCCCCAACGCTTCGAACGACCCAATACTGCAAATGAGCCTGACGGATCTTTTTTCCCAGCGCGTCCGATGCAGATCTCAGCCATGAGCACAGGGAACCCGACTATTAAAAGAGAGGCAAAGTAGACAAAAACAAAGCCAGCGCCCCCAAACATCCCCACGAGATAGGGGAAACGCCAAATATTGGCCAGGCCGATCGCCGAACCGGCTACTGCTAAAATAAATCCTAAACGGGATCCCCAAGATTCTCTCTTCATACGGCCAGTATATCCGATTTGCAAAAGAGTTGCAAAAAAAAGGATAGCCAAACTATGATCATGTTCTCATTCCGGATTAGCTCAGCGGTAGAGCAGTGGACTGTTAATCCATTGGTCGTAAGTTCGAATCTTACATCCGGAGAAGTAAGTACGATGAATTACACCACCACCCCTGGCGACTTTGATTAAAAGTTTAGGCTTTTTTTCAAAGTCGCTTTTTTATTGGAGGAAATGTGAATCAAAAAGAGACACCGATGATGGTGCAGTGGCGCCAGCTTAAAGAAAAATCTAAAGGCGCCGTTCTGCTCTTTAGAATGGGCGATTTCTACGAGGCTTTCCACGAAGATGCTTCCATCGTTGCTGAAAGCTTAAATTTAACTTTAACCAAAAGGCAGGAGATCCCCATGAGCGGCGTCCCTGTCCATGCGGCAGAAAACTATATTGATAAGCTGGTTCGCCAGGGTCACCATGTCGCCATAGCTGAACAGGTCGAAGATCCTAAAATGGCAAAAGGGCTGGTCAAGCGCGACCTCGTTCGGATCCTCTCCCCCGGAACAGTGGTGAGCTCCTCTATTGTCGAACCTCATGTGAACAACTTCTTTGCTTGTATGACGCAAGTCAGTAAGCGCTATGGATTAGCTTTTGTTGATGTCTCCTGTTCGCTTTTCAAGGCGGTCGAGTTTGCCACCCTTGCTGAGCTTCAGCAGGAACTTTTGCGCCTAGAGCCGAGCGAACTCTTAGCGTCTGATAAGTTTTGCTCGCAACAAAGCTCACTGATACAACAGGTAGAAGATTCTCTGGAAATCAAGGTCACATCCCCCGATGCCTCCCATTACCACCCGGAAACGGCAAATAACCGCCTCTTACGCCACTTTGGCGTCGAGACTCTAGACGGCTTCGGCCTGTCCGACCAGCCGGCCGCCTCTATCGCCGCCTCTGTTATCCTCGCACACCTTGAAGAGCGCCACCTACTCGATCTAAGCAGCCTCACCTCGCTTTCCCTCTATCGCACTGCCAACCACCTCAACATTGACCCCGCCTCCATGCGCCATCTCGAGCTCTTTAGCTCAGCCACCGCCGGCGGCTCACTCATTTCAATAATCGATAAAACAAAGACCGCCATGGGGGCACGCACCTTAAGAGAGTGGCTCAAACGGCCTCTTCTTGAAGTGATACCCATTGAGGAGCGCCAGGAGGCGATCAAGCAGCTGACAAAGCGCTATACAGCCCTAGGCGAGGCTCAACAGATTTTTGAATCAATGAGCGACCTCGAGCGCGTCATCACCCGCTGCAGTTTGGGCTATGTGATGCCGAGAGATCTTCTCGACATCGCCAAAACTCTCTCTTCAATAGAGCCTCTAAAAGAGACCCTCGAAGAGGCCGCAAACCGCTCCAACCTGCTCCTAGATCTAATTCAGCAAATGAACCCCTTAAAAGAGCTGCAGGAGAAGATCTTTAAAACGTTAACAAATCCCCCTCCGGCAAAGCTGGGATCGGGAGGTGCAGTCAACAGAGGTGTCTCTCAAGAGCTCGACGAGCTCAAAGAGATTGCAACAAACAGCAAAGAGTACCTCGTCGACTACGCCAGCAAGCTCAAAAGCCAAACGGGGATTAAAACACTTAAAATTAGCTTTAATCGTATGTTTGGCTACTACATCGAAGTGAGCCACGCCGCCTCTCACCTCGTCCCCGAAACCTTTCAAAGGCGCCAAACACTCGTCAACGCCGAGCGATATATC
>JAJFMK010000133.1 GCA_021772215.1 Chlamydiota bacterium
CGGAAAATACCTTTTTAGGATTGGGATTATTATCATCAGCCATGCGTTATACCTTCCGCTTAGGAGTTAACCTAGAAAAGCCTAGCCCTTTTGATGGGAGAGGTCAGTTTTCTCTACTAATTACACATTTTTTTAAATACATTCTACCTCTAAGGACGATTTCTCGCATAAAATGCTCAAATCAAAAGAGGTAAGGCGGACATTGTAACAAATTTAATCGATGACTCGCAACCAACTTATGACGCCGCGCTCTATTTTTAGAGTCCCTTTTTTGAAGATCCACTCTCTCTTTGCCTTAGTAGTCGGTGTGAGTATCTCTTTGAGCTGCTCGCGGGAGGCGACAACTCCCTTTTTCTCTAAGAAGCGACGGATGAGATGTCTCTTTAAGAGAGGAGGCGCTGTCTCATCGAGGGTGAGCGGCTCTCTTAAGAGCCCCTCGGTAAGAAAATCGAGTAGTTCCTTTAGCTCATACGCCTCTTCGCTTAAGCGGCTTAAGTTCTTCCGGATCGACTTGCCAAACTGCTTTGAGAGTTGTGGTATGAGGCTGCCACGCATTCTAGCTCTTAGGTAGTTCTCATCAAAGTTTGTCTCGTCAATGAAAGGTTTGACCTCTAGAGTCTCTAAATAGTCACATAAATCACTCTTGCTAAAGGAAAGGAGTGGGCGCCAAAGTGTCACTTTCTCGAAAACGGAGATCTTTTGCATGCCGCCGAGGGAACTCAAATTTGCCCCCTCAAAGAGCCGCTTGAGCGTCGTTTCGGCTAGGTCATCGCCATGGTGGCCAAAAAGGGTCGCCTCAAAGCCCTCTGCTGCAGTGAGCTGACCAAAGAAGGAGAGTCTCTTCTCCCTAGCTTCCGCTTCAAAATTTCCCTCCAGAGGTTCTAACTGTCTGGTGTAGAGATCAATGCCCGCCTTTTCGCATAAGCTCTTTAAGATCTCCTCTTCTCTGTCACTCTCTTTTCGTAACCTATGGTTCACATGGGCGCAAGAAAACTTGAAGGGAGCGTACTGCTGATACTCCCGAAGCAGGTAAAAAAGAGCGAGGGAGTCGGGCCCGCCAGAGAGCGCCAAGAGGAGCTTGCCACCCTTATGGTTTGCCTTCAAAAAGCTGTAGAGTTTGCCAAGCAGGCTATTCTCTTTGAGGTGGGGAAATTTCTTAACGTAGCTGGGTCCAGACATAGGTAATAATGATAGCTAAAATGAGCCAGAGGATCCAAAAGGGCGGGGCGACCCGTTTCGTATCGATGATCAGCTCCTCATCTTCGGGGGGCGTCTCACTCTCCTCACCCTCCTCCTCATTGTCAATAGGGGGGTCTTTGAAGATATTTTCTAGTTCCTTGACGTAGCGGGCTCTTTGCCAATCTTCCATCCCCTCTTTCCAGACGAAGCTGTCGGGGGTGAAGCGGTTATCTTTTTCTAAAGAGAGATAGGAGAGGGGGCCCACTTGCTCTTTTCCTACGAGAATCCACCACTCCTTCTTTAAAACGTCGATTGTCATGAGAACATTATAACAGAAGGGATTAGGAGAGGCAAATTATTGTGCAGCCTCTTTTCTAAGTTTGACGAGATTGAGGATGTCGCCCCAACTATCCATAATGTTTGTGTCAGGTGGGATACCCATTGAGGTCATCTGCTTTTTCATAAACTTCATCCATGACACATTCGAATTTGCAGGGGAAAGAATGCTGGGGAATCCATCCACTGTATCTTTTAGCCTATCTTCATCAGGATAAACATCAACAAAGGCTCCAAAATGGGTTTCCAATATGGGAAGCGTATTTTTTATTTTGTCTATCCTCTCTTTTGAAAGGCCGTATCGATTTTCTTCTACCTCTTGATTGGCTATGGTAAAGCGCATAAAATATAGAAGTATGATCTTTTTAAACGCCGCTCTTTTGGCATGAAAATCTGCCGCGCCAAGCTTTCCAGATGAGATCATCTCCTTTAGAGCGGGGATCACATGTAGGAGATTATCATGAACAAATTCCTGCTGGCTTGATACGAGGACTGTGTTTGTCACATAGTTCATGGCAAATTCAAGATTGCTGGCAACGCCCTCGCTAGATGCTATATCTAGTTCGGGAAGATCCTCCCTCCCTTCTCTAACACTCTCCCAGTTAGCGCGTAAAGCTTCGGGCTCGGGGATCTCTAAGTATACAGCTCCCTCTTTACATGATCGTTGAAAACCTAAACGTTGCAATATTTCAGCCTCATCTCTGTAGAGTTTCCTGAAATTTTCGCGACATTCCTCTTTGGTTTTTTCTTTTGGAATAGTAGAGCGGATCTCATCCCAATATTCTTCCCGTTCCTCTTCAGAGGGCTCTAAATTTGACTTTGGATCGAGATAATCTAATTGGGAACCCAAGAACTCAAATGCGGGGAAAGTTTCGTGCATTTTTTCGGCGCCAGCCTCCAGTCCTGAATTTTTTTCCTCATCAGAGCCGGTCAGATCATTATATTCGGGCTTGATTTGAAAAATATAGATGTATCCCCCCAATTTATTGGGCTTTCTATCGACGCACTCCCACATGCTGCCCGATTTCTCTTTGATCTCTTTGGTTCGATTTGACGTTTTGTCAAGGCGAGAGTGCAGTGAGGCGGAGCGTCGACGAATTCTTTTTGACGGGATCAAATCTTCCGCTTCATGGGCTTTAGCCTCTGAAAAGCGGGCTTTTCCAATTCTTTCTGTCTGATTATTAATTGCTTCTGGAGTAAAGTTAAACTCGCTGAACATATAATAATCTAGATAAATAACCATAGAAACCTCTTATATAATATATATATTATAACAAATAAATTATTTTGATTAAATAAATAATTTTAAATTGTTGAGAGAGAGGGAGATGGTGTATACTGACGTGCATGATTCCGGTGTTGTGGCGCTATTTAGTATTGAGGTTCTTAGGAGTGTTAGGGATGGGCTCTTTGGCTATCTTGGTGCTCCTGTTGACCTTTCGCTTCCATGAAATTGCAAAATTTGCCGCCTTTGGGGCCGATTCGTGGGCCCTTGGGAAGTTTGTCCTCTACCAGATTCCCTATATCCTGCCGGCGGTGATCCCGATTGCAGCGCTTCTGGCTGCCTATATTTTGGCGACGGATCTATCGAAGAGCAATGAACTGACCTCTTTAAGAGCTTGCGGGGTCAGTTTACGCAGCTTGATCGCGCCTTTGGTCTGCCTATCTTTGTCGATCTCTATTGTGAATTTTGTTTTGATCTCGGAGGTGGCGACCTATTCCCATATGCAGTCGAGGCTGTTGGAAAGAGAGTTTAAAAGCATCAATCCTCTTGTGCTGTTGAAACATCCCGATCTATTGCGGATGAAGGGCATTGAGATCTCGACGCTCGGCGAGCTGATTCCGGGCGAGAGCGCCTCGAAGTTGGTCATTGCAATGCCACACCCTAAGCTAAAGCGCCTCGCGCTGCTCTTTGCCGATCAGTTGGAGAAGGAGGGCGAGACAATTGTGGGTGAGCAGATGACTTTGGCTGTGGCACTAGAGGAGCCAAACGGGGAGTTTCCTCCGCTCATCCTCGACAGCTCAAAGACGCTGCTCAGTCCGATCGAGACCTTTTCAAGGCTTCTTGTAGGAGAAGGGGGCAAGGTGAGTTCAGACTACCTGCCACTCTCACTTTTAATCTGGAAGATCAAGGAGAGCTATCGCACCGGAGGTAGCCCATTGGCGAAGCTGATATCCGATCTCTTTCGGCGCATCTCAATCGGGTTAGCGCCCTTTACTTTTGCCCTTTTGGGGTTGGCGTTTGGCTTTTCGATTGGCCGCTCGCACAGTAGAAAAAATCTTGCCGTGGCGATTCTTTTAGCGTCGCTCTATTTGAGCTGTTTTTTCTTTGCGAAGAGCTTTGATAAGGTGATCTGGCTCTCACTGTTGCTCTATTTAGTTCCGCATATGATTATTCTTCTTGCTACCTGTAGACGTCTTCGAAGCTTGTCGATGGGGGTGGCATGATATTTAACCGCTACATCTTCCGTTCGATCTTTAGCGTCGTCTTTCTCTTTCTGGGCTGTATCTACTTTCTCTATATTTTGATCGACTATTCAAGTCGTGTAAGTGCGCAGGCGCTACTTCGCTTTGATCTGTCGACGCTCTCGTTTTACTACCTCGCCCTCTTCATCAGATCTTTTGAGGTTCTCTTTCCCTTTTCCTTGCTCTTAGGCGTCTTAAAGACTCTGCAGATGATCCAGAGGCAAAATGGCTGGATAGCGATGCTCTCATCAGGTGCGCCACTAAGGCGGCTTCTGCTCCCCTTTGCCGTGGCGGGGCTGGCTGGCACAGCGCTTCTCTACCTCAACGAACAGCTTCTCTTGCCAAGGGCTCTAAGAGAGCTCAATTACGTCGAAAATGTCTATTTCCATAAAGGCGAAGGGGTAGGCGATACGAATGATCGCGTCAGCGTCAGGCTCTCTAAAGGAAGCCGCCTCTATTTCTACTCGATAGATCCGATCAACAAAGAGCTCGGCGACGTCTGGTATCTCCCCGTTTGGGGAGAGATCTGGCATATGGAGAAGTTTAATGTCGGGAGCAAAATGGGAACCCATGTCGACCACTTTTTACAAACAAAAGATGTTCCCTTCGCTCACCAGAACTCCTTTTTAGAGCACGATTTTGAGTCGATCGACTTTCAATGGTCAGATCTGATGGAGATGGTGAGCTCTCCATCGAGCTATTCAATCACAGGTTTGGTCCATAAGCTGGCTTACGAGACAGAGATGGGCGCAGCAGAGAGGCAGGAGACACGCGTCGCTCTCCTCGCCAAGCTTTTGATGCCGTGGCTCGCATTCTTGGTCTGCATCGCCCCGCTCTCATATGGGATCACCTTCTCTAGACAGAGCCTCTTCTTCTGGATCTATTTGGTGGCTATTTTTTCCCTTTTGGCCTTCTACCTTGTGATGAAGTCCTCAATTATTTTGGCAAGCGCCTCAATTCTTTCTCCCTTTTTAGCGATAGGAATTCCCTTTCTTGCTATCCTGAGCTTTTTTGGGGGCGTGACGATACGCTTTTGCCGCTATGGATCTCTTTGATTTACGTCTTTGGTCAGGCTTTGAAGCTGCTGGAGGACAGATGGCTGAGCCGGCTCATATCGATGAGCTGGTCATCGATTCGCGCCTTGTTGCCTCCGACGCCTCCCTTTTTCTGGCGCTGCCGGGGCGCTTTACCGATGGCCACCACTTCACCGCGCGTGCGGCAGAGTTGGGGGCGAAATATCTCGTTGTAAAAAGGGGTTTTGAGCCCAAAGGGGTAGGAAAGGCAACCTGTCTCTTCGTCGATGATCCCTTAAAAGCGCTGCAAGAGATCGCCGCCGCCTACCGCAAGAGCTGTTCTGCAAAAGTTGTCGCCATCAGCGGCTCTTTGGGAAAGACGCTTGTTAAAGATCTGCTTCATCAGATGCTGGCGAAGCGCTGGCGCGTTGTCTCCTCGCCGGAGAGCTTCAATAGCCAGATCGGTGTCCCGTTAAGCCTGCTTCGCATCGATCACCGCGATGAGATCGCTCTGATCGAAGCGGCCATTACAGAGCCTGGCGAGATGGAGCGGCTGTCTGCGATGATTCAGCCTACTGACCTGGTCCTCACCACGGTGACAGAGCGCCACCGCGACACGTTAGGCAGCTTCGAAAAAATTGTCGCGGAGCTTCTGTTGTTGGCGCCGAGCAATACAAGAGGCACAATCTTCGCTCAGAAAACTCTTAGAAGCTATTTAGAGGGCTCACCCCATCGCCTCATCTTCTGGAATGAAGATAGCCAAACCCTTCCTCACGCCCGCTTTCTATCTGAAAGGTCGGATCAGAGGCTTAAATTTGAGGTCACTTTTCCCAAAAGCGCCCCTTTCATCGGTCAAGTTGAGGGTCACTTCACCTACTTTATTAACCTGATCAACATCGCCTCTAAGGCGGCGCATCTCTTTGGCGTCTCCAGAGATGGTATTGTCGAGGCTTTGGAGAACTACAGCATCGAATTGATGCAGACGGAGATCTGGCGCGCACCGATGGGCGCCACTTTTATTAACCACCCCTATGGCTCCGATGCGCAGTCTGTCGATGCGGCGCTTCGTCAGCTGGCGCACGCGCCGCCGCACCATCGCAAAATTTTTGCCTTCGAGGGTCTACGAAGAGACCAGAGCGGGCAGATGCGCCGCATTGGTCATCTGATCACGCAGTCGAAAGCGGATCAACTGATCCTCTTTGGCGATGAGAACTTCACCGCGCTAGAAGAGGTGATTTCTCGGGAAAAACCGAGCCTGAAACTTTTGCGCTTTTCTACTCATGATGAGGTGTTAGGGCACTTGAGAAGCTCCCTTCGCGCTGACGACACACTTCTCTTTAAAGGTAAGCAGAAGCGCTCCTTGGAGACCTTGGCGGAGGCATTTTTGCAGGGCGTCAGCCACAACCAGTGCCTCATCGACCTCGATGCTATCTGGTATAACGTCCGAAGCTTGAGACGACATCTTCCGGAAGCTACGCGGCTGATGGTGATGGTGAAGGCACAAGGGTATGGCACCGACGATCTGCAGCTCGCCACCCACCTCGAAAGGTGCGGTGTGGATATTTTAGGTCTCTCCTACGTCGACGAAGCTGTCTCATTGAAACGAGCGGGCGTTGCACAAGATCTCTTTGTCCTAAACGCCGCTCCCTATGAGGTGGAGAAGGTTGTCCGGCTAGGGTTAGAGGTGGGCGCCTCAGATCTCTCCTTCATCGAACTTTTAGAGGCGGAGGCTGACCGCCAAAGAAAACGCATTCGTGTTCATCTCCATATTGACACGGGGATGGGGCGCTTTGGCTGCCCTAAGGTTGAAGCGCTAAAGCTCGCGACGCGGATTGAGAGGTCACCGTCGCTGATCTTAGAGGGTGTCATGACACATTTTGTCGCTGCGGAAGATCCAGAGATGGATGAGGTGACAGAGAAGCAGCTCAAAAGCTTTTTTGCGGAGGTGGAAAAGATGGAAAAGCGCGGCATCAAGCCCGCTTTCGTCCATGTGCATAACTCCGGCGGCGCTGTGCGCTTTCCCTTGGGCCGGGCGAATATGGTACGCATCGGCTTAGCGCTCTTTGGTATGGGCGGCTCCGAGGCAGTTAGGCAAAAGCTGCCGCTTCGTCCGGCAGCGACGCTGCAGTCGCGTATCGTCGGCATCAACGAGCTTAAAATTGGCGAAAGCGTCGGCTATGGCGCGAAGATGCGCGTTGAAAAGGAGAGAGCTCTGATTGCCACCCTTCCGATCGGCTATTATGACGGACTCCATCGCCACTACAGCGAGCGCGGCTCTGTCTTAATACGCGGCCAAAGAGCGCCGATGGTGGGACGTATCTGCATGGACTACCTCATGTGCGATGTGACGGGGATCGAAGGGGTTGAGATAGGCGACCGCGCCCTCTTCTTTGGTAAAGATAGCCATGGGCATCTCGTCCACCCCGAGGACTTCGTCGGCTCTAGCGATTCCATCGCCCACGAACTGATCACCTGCCTAAGCCCCCGTATCCAGCGCATCTTCATCCAAGAGGGCCACCATTGAGCTTCGAGTGCTCTTTGCTATAACCTCTGGAGCTTGCGAAGATCCTCCCTCACTTGGTAAACTCCTCTGTTTCTACATAGCAGTACCCCATGAGTTTTTTATCTTCAATCTGCTGCTGCTTTGGATCAGATGACACCTTATCTGAAAGGACCCGCTTGCTATAAAAAAATGATAAAGAGATGTATGGGCTCAATA
>JAJFMK010000134.1 GCA_021772215.1 Chlamydiota bacterium
CAAATGGTCGAATTCAAAGATGCGTTAGCTGCTTGCTGCGCTAAAGTGAATGAGATGATCGGAAGGGATTATATCCTAGGGATTGCGAAAGACAAAAGCCAGCAGTTTGTCGCAGAACTAGCGCTACCCTATTTACGCCACCTTCCAGCGCAAGTTTGTAGTGTTGCGACAAATACAACAAATATGGGAATCACTAGTCAGTCTCCAATTTCGATGAACTATAGAAATTATCTGATCTTTGATGACGGCTCCTACAGTGGCTTGCAGCTATACCATATGCTTCTTGGATTTTGTATGATGAATACGATGAATGATCTTACTACGCCCCGCGTCTATGTTGTGGTTCCTTTTGTTTCATCTGTCGCTCTAGAGGCTATTGAGCAGTTGCGGCATCACGATCTTGTTGCAGAAGTGAGAATCCATCTGATCACAACAGACAGACGAATCAAGGCTGTTGTAGATTATTTTGACCAGCCTGAAATTGAAAAACTTACACTCATATTTGGTAATAACACGATTCCGATAAATTGCCTCACTATGGCGGAGTGGAAGTTTGCCGATGAAGGTTCAATTCCAAAGCAGGTGGAAAATATAACCTTCAAAGGAAAAAAATATAAATTTGTTTCCCCACAACCTCCATGTTACAAAACTAAAACAGAATGACCAGCGCCCTATCCAATCACGATTTTTTGTTCGATAGAATCCCTGTTATCAGAGAGGACCCGAGATCTGCTACTAATGGTGATCTAAGGAGGCTCACTGACCTCTTTCCGGATATGAGCCTGACAGCTCATTTTCATGGGGTATTAAACAAACAAGCTGAAGAGTACAGTCAAGCGTTAGCTATCTTTCAAGCTACCTTTCCTAGCCAAGATGAGCTGATCGCTGGATATTTAGGGTTAGATCGTTGGGAAACCGCGGGAAATAAGGCCGAGGCAATTACACGGATTGTTAATGCATATCTAAATGATCTTGATATTTTACATTTGGTCGATCTTGGTCTCACCTCTTTGCCAGAAAATATCTATTATTTGCGAAGTTTGGAGGAGCTTGAAGTATCAAAAAACTGCCTAAGAGAGCTACCTGATAGCATCATAGGTTTAGTAAATTTGACTCGTCTCGATGTCTCATCGAATCGCATCAAAGAGCTGCCGGAAAATATAGGCAAATTGCGGCAATTGAACACTCTAATTGCAAGTAGGAATCGCCTCATTGAACTGCCCAAAAGCGTTGGAAACCTAACTAAATTACACACTCTGGAAGTCGGAGAAAATTTCATATCCAAGCTTCCAGACTGCTTAGTAGATCTACCGAATGTGACTAAAATAGTAGTTGATTGTAACTGTATAACGGACTTTCCTGAAAATATAACAGAGGCATATCCGGTTTTTGTGAATTGGGGAAACCCCATTAAAGTTGAACAACAAACAGAAGTATTAACCCCGTCGTCTGATCTTGTTTCAAATTTCCATGTTCAAACCTTAAAGTTTTTTTATACGCTTGCAAGGCCTTTTAACTTTGTTCATACTGAGACAATAGATCTAAGAGGGTCGGGTCTTATAGAGCTGCCCGTTATTCTATTCAGCCTACCTCTTCTTAAAACGATACTCTCTGATTCTAGCATGAAAAAGGCCGAAATGGAGGAGCTTATCCTAGCTGGCCGCCAGCTGGAAAAATTCCCTCAATGGATCGATCTTCTTGATAAGAGCAAAGTCAAAAGAGTTGACTTACGGGGCAACAACTTCAGCTCGGTCGAACTAGAAAAGCTATTAGACTTTCCGAACTTAAAAGAGCTTGCCCTTTGATTAGTCAAAAACTCTACCACTCCAAGATAATCTTTCCGCTGTCTCCTGAGATCATGGTTTCGAAGGCCTCTTCGAAATCTTGGTATGGGAAGCGGTGGGTGATCACACCGTCCACTTTTAGGCCGCCATAGACCATGTTACTCATCTTATGCCAGGTGGAGAAGATTTCGCGGCCGTAGATTCCTTTGATGGTGAGCATCTTGAAGATGACAAGGTCCCAATGGTGATCCTCAATTCGCTTAGAATTCACTGATTCAGTAGAAACTCAGCTTCTTGATATGATTTGCCCCCTGAGGATATCTGTTCAATACAGCTCTGACCTCTTTCATGGTCATATCGAAAAAGATTAACGATCTCTTTCCACACATGTCGCTAGCTGAAGTTTCTGCTGTTGCCAAGTGTGGCAAACCTGTTCTTCCATCTTTAAAATGGGCATTACGGATGAGTGCAGCTGTTCTCATATTACTTGATGATACATCAATGGCTAGCCCACTAAATATAAGAGAACACAGTGAAGCGATACTATCGTCGTCAAGCATATCCAATGTTAACGCGAGGTAAGCTAAATTTAAGGATCTACCTAGACCATTCGCTAAAATTTTGACTGTCTCGTTACCCCAAGACTGAGGTCCCGTGAAAGTCCATGAATGATTGTTAGCTAACCTTACAATAGAGAGAGAGTGGTGATTTAGGATAAGGTCAACTATATACGAGACCCCACTGTGATCTATTATATTCGATTCTAAATTTAGTTCTGTCAGATGGATAGTGGTTTTCAACCCTTCGGTGAGAATCTGTAGGCCTTCTGTTGAGATACCGCACTTGGATAAATTAAGTGAAATAATGGAGCTGTTGTTTTTGACAAATTGGTAGATATGATTAATTGGTAATCGGCTACTTTCGATTGCCAACTTTTTGACTTTAACGCCCTTTTCATTTGATTGGGCTATAAGGGCGGAGATGATTTCGCCTATGGATCTTTCTGTCAGGTCTTGCCCTCCAAGATGTAAGATCTTTAAGTTGCTTTGGCGTATAAAATCTGCTAGAGCTGAGACTGACTCTGTATCTTGAGGAACATGGGATAATGACAGTGATTGTATCCAATTGTTTTTTCTCAAAGAGATGAAATATGGTCTCTGTGTTGATTTTTTTAATGCAGGGGACAGACGGAGATTAATGTTTTCAGGCCCTTTTTTAGCATTTAACAGTGATGCTAAATAATTCACCGTAGATTCAATGTCACCAAGACCAGACAGAAATAGAGACTTCAGTGTAGAATGGTTCGTGATTGTCTCAAGGAGTGGTATAGAATCCTCTGGACCAAGGCTTATTGATTTTAAGGCCACTAAATATGTTAGTGCTTCTTTGAGAGAGTCGAGGCTTTTGTTTTTTAGACGGTCCACACTCAGAGTGAGATGCTCTACTAATCCTTTTTTAAGAAAGCTTATTATGGGGGCATTTATAGCTAATTCAAGTGAGTTGCTTATCAACTGGAGATTCACTACAGAAGGAGGAAGAGCTCCGATTAACTGTGATGTATATGCTGTAGAAAGAAAACAGGTAGATATATTGACTGTTTTCAATTGCCCCAGAGAAGAGATAACATCCAAACATTCTTTAGAAGGCTGTTTAGGGACACTCTGACCAGTATTTCGTGTTAGTCTCAATGAGTGTAAATTAATACATGATTTTCCTATCTGAGAAGAGATATCCGAAAAATCAGAAACATTAACCGTCAGGTCATGAAGCTCAGCGCCTGCCTCTTTTAAGAGTTCACAAAAAATTGCAACTCCACCTTCCAGTTGATCTGGCAGATATATTGAAATTGAGAGTGGCTGAATCTTCCTTTCCTTTAACCTATCAATTTCACTTGTCAACCGAGATTTTGTAAATTCTTCCACGGCAGGTGAGTACAGCTCGATGACGATATTGTGATATGGAACGTCAGGTGTTTTAGCACTTTCAAGATTTCGATGATGAGCTATTTCTTTAACTGACATACCTTTCCGTGTTTATAGATAAAACGTGTAAACAGTTCTATTTTTTTGGCAATGACAAGAGGTTATGTGATATTAGGTTTAATAATTTACCACTCCAAGATAATCTTCCCGCTGTCTCCTGAGATCATCGTCTCGAAGGCCTCTTCGAAATCTTGGTATGGGAAGCGGTGGGTGATCACATCGTCCACTTTTAGGCCGCCATAGACCATGTTACTCATCTTATGCCAGGTGGAGAAGATTTCGCGGCCGTAGATTCCTTTGATGGTGAGCATCTTGAAGATGACAAGGTCCCAGTCGATGAGGGTCGTCTGGGGAAGGATACCGAGGAGGGCGATTTTCGCGCCGGGTCTGGCGGATTTTAGGAGATCGTTGAGGCCGTCGGGGTGTCCTGACATCTCTAGGCCGACAGAGAAGCCGTCCCAGATGGAGAGCTCTTCGACGACGTCTTTGATCTTCTCTTCGCGGATGTTGACACATCTGGTAGCGCCCAATTTTTTGGCCCTCTCGAGGCGCTTGGGGTTGGGGTCTGTCACGACGACGCTTCTGGCGCCGGCAAACTTGGCGATGGCAGCTGACATGATACCTATTGGGCCAGCTCCGGTAATGAGGACATCTTCGCCGGGAATATCGCAGGAGAGGGCGGTATGGACCGCGTTGCCAAAGGGGTCTAAGATGGCGCTGATCTCGTCGCTGATATGGGGAGGGAGTTTGAAGATATTTTCTTCGGGTACGGAGAGATATTCGGCGAAGCAGCCGGGGGTGTGGACGCCGATCCCTTTGGTGTTGGGGCAGAGGTGACGTACTCCCTCGCGGCAGGAGCGGCAGTGACCGCAGGTGAGGTGACCTTCTGCGCTGACGCGCTCGCCCACCTTGATCCCTTTGACGTCGCTACCTACCTTCTCGACATGGCCCATAAATTCATGGCCGATGACCATGGGGACAGGGACATTCTTCTGCGCCCAGCGGTCCCACTTATAAATATGGGTGTCTGTGCCGCAGATAGCTGTTTTCTTCACCTTGACGAGGACGTCGCGGGGACCAATCTCTGGAACGGGTACCTCTTTTAAAACGAGGCCGCGATCCTTTTCCTGTTTAACAAGTGCTTTCATGTTTTTCTAGTACGTTAAGTTCTCTTCCTACCTTCTCGAAGGCCGTGATGGCGCGATCAAGATCTTCTCGGCTGTGCGCAGCAGACATCTGTGTGCGAATCCTAGCCTGACCCATCGGAACGACAGGGTAGGAGAATCCAATCACATAGATGCCCTCTTTGAGCATCTCATCAGCAAAGCGGCCTGCGAGGCTGGCGTCGCCAAGCATGACCGGGATGATCGGATGTTCGCCTGGAACCAGATCAAAGCCGAGTGCGCTCATCTTTTGGCGGAAGTAGTTGCTATTGTCTCTTAATTTCTGACGAAGGTCAGAAGAGGTCTCTAAAATGTCGAGGACAGTCAGTGACGCCTCAGCGATCGCAGGCATCAGGGCGTTGGAAAAGAGGTAGGGGCGTGAGCGCTGGCGTAAGAATTCGACGATCTCCTTGCGGCCACTGGTAAAGCCGCCAGAGGCGCCGCCAAGAGCCTTTCCAAAGGTGCTGGTGATGATGTCGACGCGGCCCAAAACGTTGCAATATTCGGCCGTTCCTTTGCCGTTCTCTCCTAAAAAACCTGTGGAGTGGCAGTCGTCGATCATCACAAGAGCGTTGTACTTGTCAGCCAGATCGCAGATCGCTTTGAGGTTGGCGATGGTGCCATCCATCGAGAAGACACCGTCGGTGGCGATGAGGCGACGCCGCGCGTTTTGGCAGCTTTTGAGCTTCTCTTCAAGATCATTCATGTCATTGTTCTTGTAGCGAAAACGCTCTGCTTTACAGAGGCGGATGCCGTCGATGATGCTGGCGTGGTTTAAGCTGTCGCTGATGACCGCATCATCTTTGGTCAAAATCGTCTCAAAGAGACCGCCGTTGGCGTCAAAGCAGGAGGAGTAGAGGATGGTATCTTCGGTGTTTAGGAACTTGGAGATGCGCTTTTCGAGCTCTTTATGGATATCCTGTGTGCCGCAGATAAAGCGGACAGAGGCCATCCCAAAGCCATGTTTTTCAATACCCTTGATGCCTGATTCCATGACACGCTTGTCATTGGCCAGTCCAAGATAATTATTGGCGCAGAAATTGAGCACCTCTTTGCCACTGTCGAGTTTAATACGAGACTGCTGCTGAGAGGTGATAACTCTTTCACTCTTAAAGAGCCCCTGCCCTTTAAGCTGCTGCGTCTCTTGTTCTAGATCTGTCAGAAATTTCTTATCCATAGCCAGTCCTCCTAAACATATTGGAGGATATTATCGGCTTTTCAAATGATTTTAAGCAAGTTTTGCTCTGAGCTGATCAAAAGCGTCCATTCCGCCTTCGTTAGGCCCTGTAACATAGCGGTTTGGGCCAGGCTCAAAGGTCACTTTGCCTCGCAAAGCTTCCGGATTGATCTCAGAGATCGCGGCGAGAAGAGCTCTTTGGCGATTGATCGGAGTGGGACGGCCCGATATCAATTCAAAAACTTCATGAAAGGACCATAAACCAGCTGTTTTTTGGCGCAGCAGCTCGCAGGCGTAGATGGCGCCGAGGGGGTTGTGACCGCTTCTGGTTGCTAGATAGAGCCCTGCTGCGTCGGCCTCATACGCCTTTTGTCTGTCCATGAAGGTGTGGAGGAGGTTGTTGTTGATCCTGTTTACATAAGAGTTGTTAATTCTAAAGAACTTTAACGTTGCAGAGATAACGGTCGAGGCGGTCATTCTCATAAGAGAATGCCTTGAGGCAGTGTGAGAGATCTCATGAGCTACAACTAGGGCAACGATATCATCGGAAGCTACATCGCTAAGGTCAACAATCACCTTAGACCCATCAGCAAACTCGATGGTCGAAGATGTGACTTCTTTCCCTGCGATAGATCCCTCAATCTCTTTGATGAGTTGAGAGTGAATGATGATGCCGCCTCCAGGAGTGGCTTCAGATCGCATTTCTATTGAGGCGACAGTGTAGGTGCGGTAATCAAAAGGCGTCTCTCCAGTAGGGTTGATAAGATTCCCATTGTCTTCAACAATTTTTGTGGTCACTTCTTTTACTCGCTGCGCTAAGGT
>JAJFMK010000135.1 GCA_021772215.1 Chlamydiota bacterium
AGCTGTATCGCCAAGCTGAGCTGCAGTGCAAGAGTTATTGCCGTGTAATTCTTTCATTTCAAACGACATTATTGATGGCTTTAAGGGCTGAATTTGTGTTGCCTGACTGGGAAAGAAACTTCGTTCAAAGCCTCTTAAGCTTTGAAGAGTAACTTCCAAGTACATAATAGAATCCGAAGCCTCGCCTGTTTGTATTGCCAGGCTTTTCTTAAACAAAATTTTTCGTAAAAGAGACAGTCTATTTCTTTGATCAAAGAAATATTCCTTTATTTGACCCTTTTCGTATTCTTCACCGCGGCTTCTTTCGAACATTTTTACCAGATCGTTTCTTAGTTGGTGGCTGTGGCAAAGTGAGCGAAGCAGGGAAGAAAAAAGTAAATCCTGGTGGAAGGAATGATTAAAGGCAAACTCTATATATGCAAATAAAGTGACAAAGCTAGCATCCAGCTGTCGAAGCAGGGATGAAGTTGGATTTTGACACGCATTTTTCAAGGCTTCTCTGCCAGAATTTTCGAGACTTGTAAGGCTATTGCTATAATTCTCAATCAGTTGATTTTTTAAACTTGTGCAAGTTTGTAATGAGCGAATCGTGTTTTGAAGTCTCAACCCTTCGGAAAAAAGCCTTCTGAAGTTTGGGTAATGGGATTGATCTATATGTGTTTCGCCCTCAGGAAATTTTCTTCTAAGGGCAAGATACCAGAAGCTGCACTGGAACCAAAGGTAGGGATTGGCAAGAGTTGTAGAAAACTGTCCTTGTTGGAGAGAGTTTAACAAGAAGGTAAGATAATTGATTCTGTTTTCTAACCTTCCACCTTGTAAGGTTCGAATAATGGTGTTTGGGTCGGTTCTTTGGACTAAAAGCCCCGTTACATTGGGACTTTTAATATTTGCGCTGTCAGAGGACCCGATGAGATTACGAATACATTGTTCGAATTGACTTGTTGGGTTTGAATGATTGAACTCGTATTTTGCATCTGTAAATAACTCTTGATAAGGTGCAGAAGCTTGCTCGTTAAACCCTGCTAAGATTCCTTCGTTAAGCCTGTCGACGCTAAAATTCAGCTCAGTTAATCCTGTCTCTAAAGTTTGCAAGATTTGCTGGTTTTGTTCATGTAAAAGAGCAAAGTTTTGAAGGGTATTTCGGTGGCTTCGAACAAGTAATTTCTCGATTTGGTTAAACCTTTGATGCATCTCATTTCGCATCGTTGCTGTGTACTCTGCAAGTTTCATTATTTGTTGCGAAAGCGCTTGTGAGAAGTCCTGATTTCTGTGAAATCCAAGCCCGATGACACTCATCACTGCGGAGGCCATCCCAGCTATTGGACCCAATGCCAAGAAAGTTGATCCCACTGAAAAAAGTGACTGAAATTTATCATAATTTTCAACAAATTGAATACTTGCGTTGGCAACTGTATTAAATTGATACCCTCTTTTGGGATCAAAGGCCGAAATGACTTGCCCTGCAAAAAAAGCTGTTTGCTTTGCGACTTGAAGGTTTTCTTGAAATTGAGCGGCATTTCTGACTTGTTTTATTTTTTGTAAAGCTGCTTCTTCAATTTGATTAATCTGTGCATTGTTTACATTTTCACTTCTTGCAAAATCGGAAATTTTATTTTCTAAATCTTCATGGTTTCTTCTTAGATCGTGGATTTGATCAAACAGCTCTGAAGGGTTTTCAGGAAAAGCTGGATTTTGTTGCATTTGATTTTGTATTTCGTGCAAAGCAGCAATGTCATGAGATAAGCGAGCAATAGCATTTCGAATTTCTTGGTCGGGAATGACGCTATCGGATGCATTAATAAATGAACCAACCATTGGTAAACAACCCCCGATTCCACTTTTTATGAGATCGTTGAAATAATCCACACTGGTTCTTAAAATGGTCCCACTTGACATTTGCACTTCCAAAGCTTTCATTTCTTGTTCAATTTCTCTGGGTTGTCTTGTGTAGTAATCGATTGGGTTAGGAAAGTTTTCACCAAATAGTGGGCTGTTCTCAGAAAATATGCCAAGACAAAACAGTGCTCCTCCTCTGCGTATAAGCCACGAGTTGGAGAGCTCCGCATTGAGTATGTCCCAATCGTGTTTTAGTGCTTCGAATTCACTTGGATCTCCTCCGCAGAGGATTCCGAAGCTGATCGTATCAATGCTTGGCCGCTTATAGATGCGAAGTGGAGAGTTTTTTAAAAAACATTGCAGCTTTTGTAGGTCGCAACTGGGAAATTCGGTCGGTATTCCCTCGATGGAAACCCATTTTCTTTCACCTTGTGCACTGATTAGTTGAGCGCCTAATCGTCGATTCCCCTTTGTGGGATTAGTAGCGAAAAAAAGGATTGTCAGAGGGTTGTGGTTTCTTGTTTCGATGGGGGTCAAAAAAGTTTGTTTTGCACGGCTTACAGAGGCTCCTGGTTCCATATTTTCCTCAAAAAAACATTGACAAATTATTTCTAATGGAAGAGAAATGAATATTTCACGAAAATATTTTCTATACAAGGAGTTTTTTATGCTTTTAGTCCCATCGTCTTGCCATCCATTTTCTCATTCAGATAGTTTATTTGACCGGCTTCAAAAAGGTTTGGCACCTACCTCTAGGTTGGTTTTTAAAGTTAATCAACTATTTCATGATGTAAAAGAAATCTGTCTGCAATGGGATTTTGAAGGGACGACTCAAGAGTTTCGCTCTTTAGATGGTAGAGAGGTGAAGTTTTACCTTTCAGAAGAGAAGGGGTTGCAGGTCTTCTTTAGAGGGGAAGGGGGGCAATTCGTTGCGCCTGAGAGCAAGTCAGTGGTTTTAGCTTCTCAACTAAGAGAAATAAGGGATTTAGAGACCGCAGAGCGCTTTATAAGGAGTGTCAAGTTTAGAATATCCCGATCTGGCGACCATTTGGAGGGACAGGTGCGCTGTGTAGGAGGTACCCCTCCAGGAGATGAAGTTGATATTCCTTTGAAGCCTCTGCTTAATTACGACGATGTGCACCTTCTAGCAATACATGGAAATATTTCTGACTCCGTACGGCGATTAAAAGGAAATATTACAGGTGTTTGTATAGAATCAGCAATGAAAACGCTAGCTGGTGTAGGCAACTTGCTAAGAGTAGCTTTTGCCGCTAGTGGTTATACAGAATCTTCTGAAGAGGTGTATAAAATTGCCACTGGTTTTAGAGGGCTTGTTAGAAGCTCATATCGAGGAACGGGGAGCTTTCTAGGTAGCTGTATGGATGCAATTAATACGTGTCAATTTGCTTGGGATTTTGTAAAGAGGGGAGATTTACAAGAAGCAACACAAGAAATCAAGGCAATGTCAAAGCTAGCTGAAGAGATGGCAGGGGTAGCTAGATCACTCCAGAGCGAAGCAGATAAGCTAAAAGATGATTCTGACGAAGCTGCTAAAAGGGCAATGAAAGATCATAGGCTTAGCGAAGAAAGAAGACAGGCTGTGCAAAAACGAATTGATGAGGAAAGCGTCAACAAAGCTAAGTTGACTGCTCGAGAAAATTTGTTGAAAGGGCAATTAACAGATTTGGAAGCCAAGCTAAAGGAAATTGAAAGTGCATGTGATAATGCGGAAAAGAAATCTTTTCTTTTTGGCGTTTTAAAAGCAATTGGAGCTGCAACAATAGGAGAAATTACAAAACCCATTATGGCAATAGTGAATGTCTTTTCTCCAACTTCTTCGACTCAAATTCAAAGCAACGTTCAAGAAGTACTAAAAATTGCTGATCAAAAATCGGGGCTTTCTGCTTTAGAAGATGAGATAAAGTCTCTAGAAGAGCAGTTGGGTATCGAAGATGCTGAAGCTAGCGGATCTCAGAATCCTGCTAAAAAAGTAAAATTAGATCCCAATGTGATCGATCAAAAAAAAGATGAGCTTCGGAGAAAAAAAGAAGAGCTAAATAAGAAAAAACTTGAGATCAAAAACCGAGAAGATGCTCTTAGTGACCTTCAAAAACAATCTTTAGATCAACTCCAATACCTTCATGGTAAAGTTAGCGAGTATGAGCGTCTTACAAGAGAGCGCAACGAAGACCTTAGGAACACAAAGATAAGCTTGGCGGGTTCAATAGAAACACTTAAAAATTTAAAGGAAGAAGGCGATGAGTTGCAAAGAGCTGCGTTAGCTCTTGGTATGGTGAAATCTCGTATGGGTGAAGTATCAGATGCATTCGACAAAATTGCAACATTTTGGGAAGATATAAAGAATCGCTGCGATCGTTTAACATTAAGTGATGATGAACAATTACGTTTTAAATCTGAGATGAAAATTAGGGTTCATATTCAGAGGTGCTTCTTATCATTGGTTACTGTTGGTGAACTCTGTTTCTTAGCCCGTGAATCACTTGGTCCCGTTCGCGAAGGAATTACATCTTTTTTCAAAAATCTTCCTGCTAATGATGATGAAGCACAAAAGATAATTGACAGCTTAGGTAGCAGATTGCTCAATAATTCATAAACTTCAAAAGGCTGATGTTGTAACTTTCACAAACTCATTGATTGAAAAAGGAGAGATCATGTGTACCGTTTCAGAGGGGTTACAAGTCTTTAATTTGAGACCAACGCCCCAAAATAGGGGTAAACTTATATCAACTCACACTGCTGAGCTTCTTTTTTCTATTAAAAGAGTACAGGCCGGAGTTGTTGAGATACAAGCTTTATGGAATCACTTTGAAAGCTCAAGTCCTATTAGGTCACTAGAGGGAAAGGAAATTAAATTTCTGTTATCAGAAAGTGAGGGTTTACAAATACAATATCGAAACAAAGATGGTTGTTTTATCTACCCTATTGCAAAAACAATGAGCATCGCCGGATTACTTTTGGGGATTAACAATTTAGAACACGCTCTATCCTTTATTAGAGAAATGAAATTTCAGATTTCAGATGGAGGATTATTAAGTGGTTCTATACGCGTACGAGGAGGAAACCCTTCCTCTCTTGAAGCAAAGGCAAAAGAGGTGGTAAATCAAGCTGGAAATTTACTAAATTTGGAGAGCAGTGATTACAAAAGTGATCTAAAAAAACTAGGCGAACCACTTTCTCTCTTGATAAAAATGATAAAAGAAGAATTAAGTGATATTGAAAGAAAGATAAAGGAAAGCGAGAGTCGTTCGGTTGAATTAGTGAACAGTATTTGTAGTTTAAAAAGTCAACTTGCGACTATAAGAAAGAATGCCAAACACAAAACTTCTGAAGTAGAAGCCCTTTCCTCGACCATTAGAGAGTTGGAAAGTGAAAGAAATAAACTAAACGAACGAATTTTTCATTTAGAAGTAAAAATAAGGATTGAAAATGAAGGACCTTTTTCCTTTTTACGAAAACTTTTTCGTATACATAATCCTCTAAAGGATAATTTAGAAAGGAGGCTTGGAGAAAAGGAGGAGGAACACAAACAGGTGGTTAAAAGAAAAGAAGAGAGTTTTAATCAACAGGAAAAGCTTGAAGGTGAGATCAAAGAATTAGAAAAAAAAATAAAAGAGACTGAAATCTCTTTTAAAAATTTAACTGATAGTTTGAAGAAGTTTGCGTTTGTTGAGGAAAAGTTAAATAAATTATATATTAAACTTTGTGATGTAAAAAGCCATTATGATGTTTGTTTAAGATTGGTTCGTTTAAAAGGAGGAACTAGCAAAGAAACGGTATCCTCCATTGTTAAACAAGTTAAATCATTAGAAAGTCAATTAAATGATGCCTCTTCTGCGCTGAAAACGATTGCGCATTGAACCCACTACCTTTCAAAAATACGGAAGTTTTTTGAAGTTTGGGCGGCTGATTTCTCTTCGATAGACGAGGACGGCAATCAGAGCAATGATCGCAATAATTGTCTCCTCCCAATGAGGAGTGTCACAACCATTCTCGATCAATGGAGGATCTAGTTCCTGACTACAGTCGTCCAATAACCCATCTTTCGTTCTGGATACTAATTGACAGATTTCTCTACTGGAAAAGTCTCGGAAATTGAGAGATTTTCAACAGATATTACAGGAGCACCTTCTTGAAATTTTTGAAGGTAGCAGTCTCTGATAACTGCAGGGTCGTCAAACTTGCCCTCCTCTTTTCTAAGGGCTCTATCATGCACTTTATTTCGGACGTCGGGGTGATATTCGAAGCGGGAATCAGTCGTTACCGGTTGTTCAAAATGCTCTTCTAAAAAGGTTAATTTGTGCGGCTTCTCTGGTTTACTAAAATGGTATTGAGATAGTGTTTCAAGCTCTGTCGTTGTTTCAACTTTTGGAAAGTAGTCAACGGCGAACTCGTTCACTTTTCTTGTGAGCGCACTCCACTGCTCTTTTGCCCATTTGACAATATCGGCAAAGAACTGCCGCACCTCTGTAGCCGTCGGAAAATGCATACTCCACCCCTATGAATCTCATTATATCATAAGGGGGGATTGGGTGGTAAGTTACTAATCTTTAAGGCTTTCTCTTTTTACCAACGGTGATCTTCTCGCCGTTGAATTTTGTGAGGGTGAAGCCGTCAAAATTCTCATTTTGAAGGAAGGAGGCGTTATTAAGGATGTCGATTGCCACCTTCTCACCAAGAAGAATGCCTTGGATGCCGTCGCTGCGGTAGTGGACACCGGCGTGGTCACGGCCCAAGGAGATATTGGCAGCTGCCAGTGTTTATGAAGTTAACCCCCTGATTTGTCATTTTGGCAAAGAGATCAAAATCACTGCTTTTGTTACACACCCTGCTGAAATGAGGCATATTTTAAATAGAATAGGATGGTCCTCTGAAATCACCAAATTTTACTCTCCCAATGACTTTTTTGCTTGTCAGTAAAGAAAGGGATTCTGTAGCTCTCCTACTGTAAAGAATATGCAGGTTTGCAAGTTTTTTCTTTATTATAAAAAAATCACTGAAAAGTCGATTTAGCCCCCCTTTTTTTAAGCGATTTCGCATTTTTGCGAAATCGAGTAAATGCGTACTTTTTCACCCAGATCGATAACAAGTAAATCCTGTGCAATACCAACTGTATGAAGTGATTGAAGGGGGGACTCTGTAATTTTCTTTCCATTTTCTAAATCAACATAGTGAATGTTATTTCCTTGTTCAAAGATATGTAATCCTACTTTGTCATCTAACACTTTAAAGCTTGTGATGTCCCTTTGTCCCTGTTCTCTCCAAATTGTTATACTGGAAGAGATATTGACCATTCCCCATGTAAAAACAGGCTCAGTTAAAAATCTGTTTCCATTTCTTCCAATGATTTTTTCTCTTTTAGCTTTTATTAGAGCAAAAGACCCCTCCTGTTTGATAAGGTTGAGTTTAGGTCTTAAAGGGGCGTGGTTACAATTAAAAAATTCTTGATGCACAACTTTAAAACAGTGGATAGAACCCGGAGGAGTAATCTCCCAAGCTGATGGCATAAGAGCAAGCAAAAAATGCCTTCTTCTTCTTCTGGAGGTTTGAGTTGTGTATTCACTTTCTTCAGGACTTTCTAGAGCGGAGTTTTCTATGAGGGCGTTTTTAGAAACTCCACTTTGGTAAATGTGCGATTGGAGTTTATTTTTAACTGCTTCTACAAACTCATTTTGGTCATAGTCTTTAGCTGTCTGTATGGGATTTTGACCATATCTATTCTCTTTCGATAAAAGGTCAATTAAATTTCCCAAAATAGCTGCGTGGTTTAGCAGGGCAACAGCACCCCCTCTTGCAGCAAAGTGCAAGGGGGTGTTGCCAAATGCATCACCTGCATCTAGTGGGAAGTTGTAGTCCCGGACTAAGAGGGTGATGGCCTCTTCATTCCCCATACGTGCAGCATAATGCAAAGGTGTTCTGTT
>JAJFMK010000136.1 GCA_021772215.1 Chlamydiota bacterium
ATTGTAGAGATATCGAAAACACGAAAGCCGTTGTTTGGTGAAAGCCAAAAACAAGTAAATGCATAATTTCCTTTGACCTTGATGGCTTGGGCATTTCCACCGGGATCCGAAGAACCTACAACTACGGGGTCGATTGGATCTGAAATATCATAAATGACTAACCCGTTGATTTCCTGGGCAGTAAAGAGATAGTTCCCAGAGATATCGAGCCCTCGAACATCAGCACCTGTAGTGTCAACCGATTTAGCTAAAATGGCGTTGTGAGGATCAGAGACGTCTATGACTTTTAGACCATCATGTAAGCTTGTTTGTAATGTGCCGCAGTAGACTGTCGACCCCTTTTTAACAACTCTATACGCATTTTCATTGAATGCCACACGGTGTAATTCAACGGGCGAAAGGGGATTTGATACATTGAATGTGTAGAAGTCATAGTTACCCAACGCAAAATACCCTACGTCACCTTCTATGATCATATCTAAAAACGATCCGTCTCCATTTTGCCAATTACCTAGTAGTGTAGGGTGCGTTAAATTTGTTAGCTCGTAAAGATTGTATCCGGATATCGAGAAGTGAAATAGGTGATCATCGTGAATATATATTTGTCCTCCACCAGGAGTCATTGTTGTATCGGTGACTGTCCAACGCATGTCAATGTTTAACCAGCTGGGGGCTGGGGCGCCGTTGCTCTGCTCGATAGAGAGGTAGAGAGTGCGATTATCGACTTGATTAAAAGTATCTTTGGCGTTGAACGACAGGGAATAGGGAACATCTGGCTGTGAAAACTGATCTGGAGTGGGGTTGATAACTGAAATAGATGTTGATAGGAGTCTACGACCAATCTGTACTTTGTCGGGATCACCAGATGCTCCCAGAACACCTCGGCCTAATAATCCGAAAATACCTAATAGAGACGTTCCTCTTAAAGTCTGCTGAAATAGTGAAGTTAAGTGGTTGCTATAGGCGTGGTTTTTGCCACTATACTGTTGAGAGTCAAAATTGCCCTGCTTTGGATCCCCAATTGATAACATGCTTTTTCCTCTTTTTTCGGCCCGAAAGTTGAAAGGGGCAATCAGACGTTAAAAAAAAACTCCCCCTCGCTATTATTGCAATTTCTTAATTTAAGCCCAAATAAAATTTTGCTTGTTTGATACCATTATTCTGTGGCTCCTAAATACAGCGTGCCAATTTTTTTGTTTTGGGTTAGATTTTCATGATACCCGCCCCAAATGCTTACTATTAAATCCTGGCTTATCTCCCATTTTAGACGTTATCGGTTACAAGGGGCTCCATCCCAACTTGAGCTGTACCCAGATCCTCTTTAGAGCTTAGGATTGCGAGACCATTTTTCATATTCATCTCCGCAACAATGAGGTCAAATTCCTCTAGGATAAATTTATTTTTATCAATGATCTGAACTGTCAGAGTGCCCACAGCATAACTCTCAGGTGTTCCAATGAGCGTGTTGTGATAGTGATTGTAGTTTAGCCAGTTAGGAAGATCTATGCCCCCAGGTAAACTTTTCCCGTTAAAAAGAACTCTGACACGCGCTATCTGCTCTTTTGGATGGGTAAAGCTATGGTTTAATGTATTGCCTACGCCAATTTTAATAGGCTCTCTTTGGTATCGCTCTTTTTTCCAATGATTAAAAAGAAGGGCACGCTGTGTGTATGCTCCATAAACTACAATGGCGCCGCCGGCTGAAGGTCCTGCAAACTTCAAGGCTAGCTCAGCAACAGATTCTCCGGATACAGAGAGGGTGAAGCTCGACGCAGCGCTGCCTACACCGTCGTTTGCTTTTGTTTCAATAGATAACACCTCGTCGGAGAAATGGTTGGTATCTGAACGTGAGGGAGTTCCGGAGAGGGTGCGCGTTTGAGGGTCGAAGTCTAACCAGCCGGGCAGTGGAGCACCTCCTACAAGGGCTGCCTCTAATTCTAAAGCGTCGCCATTAGGATCATTGAAAGTATCAATCGGTATAACTAGGCTAAATGGCTGTCCTACTTTTGCAATCTGGTTTGATAAGGGGTTAAGTGCCACGGGTGGACAGTTATTTGGGTCAATAAAAGAGAGAACAAAAGAGTCGATTCCTACACCCCCATGTCCATCTTCAGCTTGAACTGTGAAGTGCAAGGTTTGAGGGTCTGGGGCTTTTCCAGAGAAGGTTTTTGTGTCGGTATCAAATGTTAGCCAAGAGGGAAAAGGTGCTCCTCCTTCAAGAGTTGCAGAGTATGCTAACGTGTCGAGGTCGGGGTCTATAAAAGTTGAGGAGGGAATGTGGGTGTTGAAGGCTGCGCCGACATTGACAGCGACAGGCTCTAGAGGGACATTGACATATGGCGCTCGGTTTACTACGTCTAGCGTAAAGAGATCGGTTGCAAAAAGAGTGAATGGGTCTGTCGCAGTTACCAGTATATTACTTAAGGCTTGATCTCCGCTAAGGGGAGTGCCAGAGAAAGTACGTGTACCAGCTGTAAACGTTAGCCAACTTGGTAGAGGAGACCCCCCCGCGAGGGTTGCAGAGTATGTGAGGGAAGCAGAGGCTGAATGCTCGAAGGCATTAGCAGGAAATATGTAGGAAAAGGAGCTACCAATATTAGTCGTCTGATCAAGGAGGGGAATAGAGACAAGCGGACCACCAATTTGCAGCTGGAAAGTGTCTTCGGCGCGGTTTAAATCCCCATCTTCGGCAATAATATTTAGTTCAATGATACCAGTGTCAGAAGGGGATGGGGTTCCATGGATTTCCCAATTACTGATATCAATAAGCTTTACACCAGTGGCAGATCCAGCTAGAAAACTATCAGAAAAGGGGTGATTTGGTGGGTAAAGATGTTGTACAGAGATGGGGAGTTGTATCAACTGTAAAAAAGTGGGGTTAACTGGGTCTTGGATGTTATAAATATGGAGTCCATCGCTACTTAGAAAAAGGTAATTATCATGGATTTCTAGTAAGGAGCAATCACCTATTTGCGAAAAAAAGACAGAGGTGGGAGCCGTGATTGTTGAAATGTCAAAAACCCGAAAGCCGTTGTAGGGGATTTTGGTAAATCCAGTAAAGGCGTAATTTCCTTTGACTTTGACATCTTGAGCATTTCCACCAGGATCTGAAGAGCCCGCAATTACGGGATCGAGAGGGTTAGATATGTCATAAATGACTAGCCCATTCATCTCTTGAGCGGTAAGGAGGTAGTTTCCAGATATATCCAGTCCCCGAATATCAGCGCCTGTAGTATCTACCGAATTAGCTAAAATGGGGTTGTGAGGGTCAGAGACGTCTATGACCTTCAAGCCGTCATCTAGGTTGTATTGTAATGTGCCGCAGTAAGCAGTGGATCCCTTCTTTACCAATCTAAATCCAAATTCACTAAACCCTACTCTTTTTAATTTAAGAGGTGACAGGGGATTTGATACATTAAAGGTATAAAAGTCGTATTGAGCAAATGCAAAATACCCTATGTCTTCCTCAATGATTATATCCAAAATATATCCGTCCCCATTTAGCCAAATACCTAAGGGAGTCGGATGCGTTAAGCTTGTAAGCTCATATAGCTTGTATCCGGTGGACCAGTGGTGAAATAGATAACCATCGTGAATATAAATTTGCCCTGAGTCAGGCATTGTTGTATCAGTGATTGTCGAACGCATATCAATGTTTAACCAGCTAGGGGCTGGTGCTCCGCTGCTCTGCTCGATAGAGAGATGGAGAGTTTGATTATCGACTTGGCTAAAAATATGTTTGGCGTTGAACGACAGAGAATAGGGGACGTCGGGTTGAGAAAACTGATCAGGTGTGGGGTTGATTACTGAAATTCCAGTAGATAAGAGTCTACGACCTACCTGTACTTTGTCGGGTTCTTCAGATGCTCCCAGAACGCCTCGGCATAATAACCCGAAAATACCTAATAGAGACGTTCCTCTTAAAGTCTGCTGAAATAATGAAGTTAAGCGATTGCTAGAGGCGTGGTTTTTGCCACTATACTGTTGAGAGTCAAAATTGCCCTGCTTTGCATTCCCAATTGATAGCATACTCGCTCCCCTTTTTTCGCAATCCGAAAGTTGAAAGTGTGCAATCAGACGTTAAAAAAAACTCACTTCCATTGTTGCAATCTCATTGTTTAAGCCCAAGTAAAATTTTGCTTACTTGGTACCATAACGCTTAATATCTAATCTCTACTTCCCTCTATCGCTTTTCGGTGAGATAGCAGATTGTGGCGAAGCAGTACGACGAATAGGGGCCCGTGAGCATATTTGATTGAGGACGAGGATGTACGCGCTATGTTTCTTTTTATTACTAGGTCTGGTTAAATTTGGCTCTCAACATATAGGAGGTTGATTATGACAACAATAAATTTTGAACTTGCTGCAGCGATTTTAATTCCAGGAGAAGTGGAGGAGTGTGCAAAAAGAGCTAATAATGAAGGAAATACGGCAAAGTTTGGTCTCTTCCAAGGATTGGCTTGGTCAAGAAACGGCCTCTATTGCGGTATAGCAATGGCAGCTTTGGGGGCTTTAGGGCGCAGTTTTACCAGCTGGTCCTATACTTCAACAGCTTTTGCTCTATTGGGCTTAGGAGTTTCACTGCTCTCATCAAAGAGGCTTTATGATTATACCTTGATATTTCAGAGAATGATTCATCATGAAGAAGCTGAAGCTAGCCGCCGGGCTCGGCAGCAGGCTCAAAGGTCACAACAGTAACTTGGTTTGAAGAGAATCAGCCTTCCCTCTATACTGACGATTTTCGATGAGATAGCAGATTATGGCGAAACAGTATGACGAAGAGGCGGTCAAGACCTTAGGGGCGCTTGAACATATCCGACTGCGGTCGGGTATGTACATTGGGCGCTTGGGTGATGGCTCTCATCCTGATGATGGAATCTATATCCTCTTGAAGGAGGTGATCGATAATAGTATCGATGAGTTCATCATGGGCAAGGGGACACAGATCGATATCCAGCTCGATGAGGAGAGAGGCGTCGCCTCTGTACGTGACTATGGGCGCGGGATTCCTCTGGGGAAGGTGATCGAGTGCGTCAGCCAGATCAATACAGGCGCTAAATACAACGATGATGTCTTTCAGTTCAGCGTCGGTTTGAATGGGGTCGGAACAAAAGCTGTAAATGCGTTGTCGTCTCACTTTATGGTCAGAAGTGTTCGCGACAAGAAGATGGTGGAGGCGAACTTTTGTCAAGGAAAGCTCTTAAAAGAGAAGAAGGGCAAAAGTACAGAAAATGATGGCACCTACGTCGAGTTCACCCCCGATATCGAAGTCTTTAAGAAGTTCTCTTACGACAAAGAGTATATTTTAAAGCGACTCTGGAACTACGCCTATCTAAATCGCGGCTTAACTCTTACCTTCAACGGCGAAAAGATTACTTCCGAAAATGGTCTTTTGGATCTGTTGAGTAAAGAGGTGGGTGATGGCGCCCTCTATGAGCCGCTCCACTATCGCTCTAAACAGCTCGAATTTGCCTTTTTGCATACGCAAGCTTATGGTGAAAGCTACTTCTCCTTTGTCAATGGACAGTACACAGCTGATGGCGGAAGTCATCTCTCCGCTTTTCGTGAAGGGATTTTGAAGGGTGTTAACGAATATGCCAAAAAGAACTTCCAAGGCGTCGATCTTCGCGAAGGGATGGTCGGCACGATCCTGATCAAGCTTAAAGAGCCGATCTTTGAGTCGCAGACAAAGAACAAACTCGGTAACAGCGAGATCCGTGCACCGTTAGTTCAGGAGATTAAAGAGGCGACGACAAACCTTCTCTATCAAAATAGCGATGTGGCCAACAAGATCATCGAACGGGTTGCCTTCAACGAGAAGCTTCGAAAAGAGCTCTCAGCGGTTAAGAAGGAGGCGAAGGAGAGGCAGAAGAAAATCAGCTTTAAGATCCCTAAGCTTCGCGACTGCCGCTACCACTTGAGCGACGGCTCTAAATATGCCGAAGAGACGATGATCTTCTTAACGGAAGGGGACTCGGCAAGCGCCTCGATTGTTTCAACAAGGGACCCCCTGACGCAGGCGGTTTTTGCCCTGCGCGGCAAGCCGCTCAACGTCCATGGAATGAAGCAGGACCAGCTCTACAAAAATGAGGAGATGTTCAATCTAATGAACGCTCTTAATATTGAGGAGGGTATTGAAAACCTGCGCTATAACAAGGTGATTTTGGCAACGGACGCTGACGTCGACGGGATGCATATACGAAATCTCCTTATCACCTTCTTTTTAACCTACTTTGAAGGTCTAGTTCTCAACGGCCACCTCCACATTTTGGAAACGCCTCTTTTTAAAGTGCGAAACAAAGAGAAGACGCTCTACTGCTACACAGAAGAGGAGAGGCAAAAAGCACTAAAAGAGATCAAAAACCATGAGGTGACCCGCTTTAAGGGATTAGGGGAGATTTCACCAAAAGAGTTTAAACAGTTTATCTCCAATGGCATGCGGCTCATCCCCGTTGAGATCCGTCAGCTATCTGATGTGAAGCCGACACTTGAATTCTACATGGGAAAGAACACCCCGAAGCGAAAAGCCTTTATTATGGACAACCTGGTGAACGATTTATAAATGGAAGACGTCAAGCATCTAATCAAAGATCACTACATCAAGTACGCCTCCTATGTCATCTTAGACCGGGCGATTCCACATATCAATGATGGTCTGAAGCCGGTTCAGCGTAGAATTCTCTGGACGCTCCATCTAATTGACGATGGCAAGCAGCATAAGGTGGCTAACGTTGCCGGGCAGACGATGGCGCTCCATCCGCACGGCGACGCTGCGATTACTGATGCTTTAGTGACGATGGCTAACAAAAACTACCTTCTTGATACGCAAGGGAATTTCGGAAATCTCTATACCGGCGACCCGGCTGCTGCCAGCCGATACATTGAGTCACGTCTTAGCCACCTGGCGCGTGAGACCTGCTTTAACAAAGATCTAACAGATTTTACTCCTTCTTACGATGGAAGGCGTGATGAGCCGGTGACGCTGCCGGCGAAGATCCCTCTGATTTTGATGCAGGGAGTAGATGGGATCGCTGTCGGAATGTCAACGCACATCTTTCCGCACAACTTTGTTGAGCTCCTTGAGGCGCAAATTGCCATTTTAGAGAAAAAGCCATTCGAAATTCTACCCGACTTTCCGACGGGCGGCATTATGGACGCCTCGGAGTATGAGAAGGGGCGTGGCAAGGTGAAGCTGCGGGCTAAGATCGATGTCGCCGATCCCAAAACTGTGGTGATCCGCCAGATCTGCTACGGCACGACGACGGAGAGTTTGATTCGTTCGATCGATGAGGCGGCCAAAAAGGGTAGATTAAAGATTGATCAGATCCACGACTATACCGCTGACCAGGTGGAAATTGAGATCAAGCTGCCAAGAGGCACCTATGCCGAAGACCTGATCGACCAGCTCTACCACTACACCGACTGCGAGGTGACGCTCCACTCACAGCTTGTTCTGATTAAAGATAACATGCCGGCAATTCTTACCGTTGATGAGGTGCTCCACTATCTCACCGACCGGCTGCAGGGCTATCTCAAAAAAGAGCTGGAGATCGAAAGGGATCGCCTCAATGAAAAGATTTTTTCCAAAAGTTTGGAGAGGCTCTTCATCGAGAAAAGGATGTATAAGAAAATTGAAGAGATCAAGGTCTTCGATAAGATTCATGAGACAATTGCTGACTCTCTAAAGCCCTATCATAAACAGCTTCTGCGCATTCCCACACAAGAGGATCGCGAAAGGCTTTTAGCGCTACCCATTCGCCGCATTACGCTCTACGACCTCAACAAGTGCGATGATGATATCAAGATGCTTGAAGAGAAGTTAGAGCAGGTGGAGAAGGATCTAAAACAGATCAAGCGCTTCACCATTCACTATATCAAAGATCTGATCAAAAAGTATGGCAAATTCTATCCCAGACAGACGGAAGTGGGAGAAATTGAGGAGCTGGATAAGCGCGCCATTGTGACGAAGCAGGTGATGGTTTCCTTTGATGTGGATAGCGGTTTTATCGGACTAAAAGTTTCGGGGCCTCAGAAACTTGAGTGTACAAACTTCGACAAGCTTCTTGTCCTTTTTGATGATGGTAGCTATCAGGTGATCAATATCCCCGACAAGCTATACCTTCAAGAGGGAGGAAAGAAACCGCTCTATGTCGGCGTGGCAGACAAGAAGACCACCTTCAGCGTCGCCTACCGCGACCCCAAGACAAAGATCGCCTTTGCCAAGCGCTTCATTGTGAAGCAGTTTATCTTAGGGAGAAACTACCGTTTTGTTGATGAAGGGATGGTTCCCGATATTGTCACCACAGCTAACGAGCCGGTTCTAAATGTCCAGTTTGTCCCCAAAGCCAAACAGAAGATCAAAAAGTTAGAACTCTCCTTTAGCGATGTCCTCGTTAAAGGCGTCGCTGCCAGAGGCGTGCGCGTCGCCTCACGGCCTGTCAAAAAGCTCTCTCTCGACGGCATCCCAAATGATCAACTAGACCTCTTTGAGCGATAAGGAGTAGAAATTATGTCTATACAACCAGCAGCCGAAGTGTCTCTTCAGACTCTTTACTTGGAAGGAGCAAAACATTTGTGTCGCCAGACACTTATTGCTTCGATTTCTCTGTTTGCAGCTGCCGTTTTTACGGAAGGCTATAAAACTTTCACAGCCAAAGATTCCGTTACACTTACTGAACGGGATATAATGTTTGCTAAAGGTTTTCTTGTGGGCTGCTACTTCACGATGAGCGGAATTGGTGCGCTGACCTTATCAGAATCCCCAATGCTGGCTCTCATCTCCCAGATGGTTGTGTCGAATCTGTTTTTAAAACTTTTTTCAGTTTAGTAGATGAAGTCTGAAGCGCTAAAAAAGCTGTCGCAGAGGCAGCTCCACTCGGCGGAGCTGAAGAGCTTCCTTATTAAGAAGGGCCATGACTGCTCTGAAGTGGAGGCGCTGATCGAAGAGTTCATTGCTAAGGGCTACCTTTCAGATGAGGAGTGGGAAGAGGGCTATTTTCGCCAAGCCTTGAGAAAGGGTTTGAGTCCTTTAGAGGTTAAGGGGAAGCTAATGCAGAAGGGAATTGAGGCGCAGCGGCTGATTGAGAGGCTAAAGAATAGAGAAGAGGAGCTGATCGAGAACATCGTTCGCCGCCGCTACAAGACGAAAGAGCCTGATCAAATCCGCGCTGCCCTTGCACGTAAGGGGTTTAGCTACGATTCCATTTCTAAGTTCTTTATTGCCAGTGAGTTATAATAGGCGATTTCCTTGTTATTTAATACAAAATCTGTTATAATATTAGTATAAGGAATAGGGGGAGATATGTCTGAGATTGATCCTATAAATGTAGAAGAGACGATCAACGAAGCTACCAAAGAGGTCACTTCTGCCAAAGATCGGCTTCCGGCTCAGTCGCAAATCACTGGTTCTACGACAATTACATCGATGGAGGAGCTTAAAGATAGAGCTCCAGAGGTTTATAAAGCAATGCTTGAGGGTATTGCTGTAAACATCATCAATGACATGGAAGATCACCAAGAGCGCATCAAAGAGATAAACCGTGAAGCAAGACGAGACTCTGGAGAGTAATTTATTTGTTGAGTCTGGTGAAGAGAATATTCGCATTGATCAGCTCTTAGCCAATCGTTACAAAGATCGATTTTCCCGCACCTATTTTCAAAATCTAATCGAAGAGGGCCTTGTTCTTCTCAATGGCTCCTCTGTCAAAAAACGTATCAAACCAAGCTTGGGCGATGAGATTGAGGTGGAGTTTGTCTACCCCAAAGGCATCGACTTGACCCCCGAACCTATTCCTCTAGAGATCCTCTATGAAGATGAGTGGCTCTTAGCCATCAACAACCCGGCCGATATGGTGGTCCATCCAGGGCCCGGTCACCATAGTGGTACCTTCGTCAACGCCCTACTTCATCACGCCGATATTGACAAAGAGGGCGTCAGGCCAGGGATTGTCCATCGTCTCGATAAGGGGACGACAGGAGTTCTCATAGCCGCTAAACGCTTTGAAGTGCAGGCGAAACTCGTCGAGGCTTTCTCGAAGCGTCAGGTTCAAAAGGAGTATTTGGCTATTGTCTACGGCCATCCCAAAGAGGGGGAGATCAAAACTAAGATCGGCCGCGACCCAAAGATGCGCCAGAGAATGGCAGTTTTAGAAGAGGGAAAAGAGGCGATTACCCGCTTTCGAACACTCGAAGAGAGAGGCCGTTTAAGTTTATTATCAGTCGATCTTGTCACGGGAAGAACGCATCAGATTCGCCTTCATATGTGCCACATTGGCAGCCCCATCGTGGGTGACCCAACCTACGGATCAGCCTCGGTCAATCAAAAGTATGAGGTTCAAAGACAGCTGCTTCACGCCTACCGCTTACAGCTCACTCATCCAGTGACAAAAATGCCTTTAGAACTTAAAGCCCCGTGGCCCAATGACTTCCTACCTGAATTTTTTCCTAGATAAAAATTTCCCTTCAAACTAATCTGTGGTTAAATACACCTAAAACGAACCATTGAGGAGATCATGAAGGAATTCGTAGCCTATATCGTAAAGAACCTGGTAGACAACCCCGACAAAGTTAAGATTAACGAAATTGGCGGTACACAGACATTGATTATCGAACTCTCTGTTGAAAAATCAGATATCGGTAAGATCATCGGTAAAAAAGGTAAAACCATCAACGCTATTCGTACTCTATTGATGAGCGTTGCCAGCCGTAACGGCGTCCGCGTTAACCTCGAGATCCTCGAGGATGGCGAGCGTGTCGACACCGTCGAACCGACGGTATAATCTTAAGAGCCAACTTACGTTGGCTCTTTTTTTTCACTTCAACTCATTCCAGACAGCGTAATTTTGAGGCCTTGTCGTGCTGAAGATCGTCACGATCTGTCCGAGATTAAAGGCAACCTGAAGGCCGAACGCTGCAGCTCTCTGTGATAGAGGAAGGGCTTCATTTATGGCATTTAAAGCTTGGTTCGTTGCCGCGACTCCAAAGGTGAGTTGATACATACTTCCGTGGCCAACCTGTTTATAGGAGGGGTCCTTCTTATTAGTGTTAGTAAGATAGCCGGTCCATCCATTTAGCATGACAGCGAGATAGGTAGCATAAGGGAGCCAGGTTACTGCTTTGGCTGTTCCTCTCTTTTCTATCAGCGAAAGGGGAAAAGCGGTTAAAGTGAGAGTTACTGCAAGGGGGCTGTAGTATTGAAGACGAAAACGTCGGTTCATGGGCCTTATTGTAGATTGGCTATATAGTAGAGGGGCTCGGCATTTAGAACATTCGCGTTTTTCCTTCAGCCAACCTCGTATGCAGGTATCATGGTAGAGTTGACCGCAGCAGAGCGCCAGCCGATTTACGTCGGATTCATCTTTGCAGATATTGCACTCTTTCTCTAAGGGAACGACAAGGAATTTTCGACTGAGGTACTCTTTATAGATCTGCTGCATTGTCTGTTCGACGAAGTAGCGTGATAAAAGATAGCTATTGTATTTCGAAGTCCAATCCCTCTTTGGAGAAAAAAAACAGGCCATTAATTGGGAGATGGTGCCGACTGCTCCATACCAAGCTAGATGGGTAGGTGGGTTTGAATCATCAAAGGGCACGATGAGCATATTCTCCAGCCGCCAAAAGCGTGAATAGAGGCTAAACATCGAGTAGAGCGTGCGAATATTGAGTCCAAGTGCGGCAGCTTTGATGGCTAGTGCCACTTTGTCACTATACCTGATTTGGGGAAAGAGAGTTTTAAACTGGTTCCCGACAATATCAAGGGCGCAAGCAATATGGATGTCGCGGTAGACTCTTTGAAGATCGACATCGCCGTGGGCTGTTGTCGATGTAGAGCAAACGAGGCATTGCTGATTTCTTCTAACCAGTTCAGCGCAGCGCTCATGGAGAGGCTG
>JAJFMK010000137.1 GCA_021772215.1 Chlamydiota bacterium
TAATTCCGCTCACATTTTTGAGCTCCTCTTCAAGTAGACCGGCCCAAGTTAGCGGCAGAGGGATTCTCACCTTCATCCTCTCCTTAAGACTTGGGGGGATTCCGCGCAATTTCCAGTGCGGGCCGGCCGGCATAATGATAAATTTAGCCGGATGGCTCTCGCCACCTAGCTCAAAGAAGGATTCGATCCAGGGGATTCCTACATCGAAGAAGAGACACTCTCCATCCTGTTCCATCCGCTCCTTCACCAATTCGCGGCAGGAGCGGCTGTAGTTAAAGCGTTCGATGAGACGATGGATATGCCCCATAGCAAAGCCGAGCGCTTCAAAGAAAGCGTTGTCCTCCTCCTCACTAGTTGCTTCATAGCTGATAGGGGCGAAGTTAGCGATGATATGGGAGAATGTGGCGACACCGGGACCTAATAGATCTTTGCCATTATCGTAGGCATCGACTAGATGGATCAGCTCTTCATCAAGATGATTGTAGAGCTCTTTTGAGATCACATTCTCTTCTAGAAGATAGATGAGAATCATCCCGGCGCTACTCATCTCCCCTTGATAGTCTGCCTGATGGTGATCAAAGAGTTTCTCTTTTGGGTTATAAATGCCCCCCACATCGCAGATATATTCGCAACTGCTCAGCGTCTGAGGATCTCTTGTACGGACAACTTTATCGACGTCGCATTTATTAAAGAGGAGGAGGAGGGCGCATGCGCTGACCTCGTCTGCGTGAAATCTCCCGTCATGGGAACCAAAACTTCTTGGGATAGTGACCCTTTCCATAGAACTATGTTATTATCCAGAAGAGTCTTATTGATTTCCAGCTAAAAAGAGAATCGTGCGTCGAGATTGGGTTATCAACATCTCAAATCACAAATGGTTCTTAGTGAATAGGTTATAAATTAAAATTTTAATATATATTGAAAATTCTCTTAGCTTAAACTTCTTAAGTTCCTGAAATATAGTATTTTATGTTATATTTCCAAATTGGAGCTCTCTAGGAGACTAGGGGGCGACTCGAGAGAGATAAGAGAGAGAGGCTTCAGAGGTTTAGCAAGTTGCAAACAGGGGATCCACACAAATTGAGGATAATATTCTAGTTTTGGTGTACAAAATAGATACTTTGTGGGGAGTGTCGATTTTTTCCCGTTTAAGGTATGAAATATATAGGAGCGGTCAATGAAGATATTTACAGAGTCGAGCGATTTTGACCTCATCACTCCCGATGCCAAAATCGTTGAGATCGTCAATAGAGGACCGATCTCTCTTTCAGCAGAGCTTGTTATCGAAAATATTCCTAAGCAGTTTTTAGGATTTCAAATTGATCAGGATCTAGTTCTCTTTAACATTAAAAGCACACTAGCTCAGCTTGGTGTTGATGGCTATGCGCAAGAGATTTTCATCGATCCAAAGGCGAGACGGGCGGAAATCTCCGTTGAACTCGTTTCGATTGGTCCCGTTGCATCTCGGATGTTGACGCTTCTCGAAGAGGGATGCGCCGTAGGAAAGCTCTTTGCGGCTGATGACCGAAGGAGGGTTAGAGATCCTCACTACTTGGGCCGTATGTTTGGTCGAGTTGACCGCTGGGGCAGCCCTCTTCTATCATTGGGAGGTTATCAAGGCAGCGGCGATCTGATCTTGGATAAGGTCGAAGGGCGCTGCGTCGCCTATGTGGCGCTCAAAGAGGGGGTAGTTGAGTATGAGCCGGCCATTATCGGCTTTTTGCCAACAATTGCCAAAGCGCTAAAAAATGGGGTGGCGACGCGAAACTTTCTTTCGCTCCATCAAAAGCTGCGTTCGGACAGTCTACGCGAAGTGAGAGAGGGAGAGCTCCTACTTGTCAAAACGGCGCCCTTACATATCCGTACCGTCTTTGCTAAAGTGGTCGATGAATATCTTCCTCCCGGATTCTATCACACCACTGCTTCGGTTTTGGAGCCGCACACACAGGCCTCCGGAGATATCTATGAGCTTTTTGGAAAGAGCCAAGGAGAGATCTCCGATATCCCTCTAGAGTTTTACACGCTTGAACCCTATCGTGAGTTTGTCTTTTTCTCAGACCGCGATCAGCTTCAGGTGGCAATTGAGGATCCTAAAACGCTCTTTAAAGCTTTTGATACCGCGCCAAAGGGAGACTTGCGCGCTGCGGTTTTTGTTGTGAAAGGCGAACAGCTTCATGGGCTGACTCAAAGTGAGTGGACTGTGCGTGAGACGCGTTTTCATGAGGTGAAAAGCACCACGTCGCTTGCAAGACAGTCGATGATGGTAGAGCGCTACATCGAGCAGCAGCCCTCCTACCCCTATTTGAAGGGGATCGAAGATGGGGTGATCACAAGCCAGGGCATTCTCTTGCTGCGCTACTTTCCCTCACCCTTGATGAAGCAGATGTTTCTCTCGTCGCAGGTGCAGGGCTGCTTAAAGGGAATCTATTTTACTCATCCCTCTCGCTCCAACCGTATCTTTTTCTCCCATGAGGACCAAGCCTTTTTAAATGACCTCAACACTTTTGGAATTCCGGTCTTTTGGGTCGATGACGTCTCAGGGAAAATCTTAAGGTATGTGCAGCAGCCGGGCCATGATAGCGGCATGTTCGTTCCGCTCGACAAGGTACAGACTTTCTTACGTGCGACTCTCTTTGGCATCTACGGCTCCAATCTCTTAACCGGCGATTTTGAAAGTGAGCTCCTCATTCTTATGGCTTCGCTTCTCGAGATGCAAAACACAATTGACCACCCCCTCTTCGGCGAGACCAAGCCGATCGCTCTTGTGACGGGAGGAGGGCCGGGCGCTATGGAGGTGGGTAATAAGATTGCCAAAGAGCTGGGGATCCTCTCCTGCGCCAACCTCGTAGACTTTCGCACCCATTCCGATGCCGTGGTCAATGAACAGAAGCAAAACCCCTACATCGAAGCGAAGATGACCTACCGCCTCGACCGTCTGATTGAGAGGCAGGCAGAATTTAACCTCGACTTCCCCATCTTTGTGATGGGCGGCATCGGAACTGATTTTGAATTCTATCTCGAACAGGTGCGTCGCAAGGTGGGGGCTTGTGATCCCACGCCGATTCTTCTCTTTGGTTCGCGAGAATACTGGAGAGGAAAGATCTCGAGCAATTTTCAATCTAACCTAGCTAATGGGACGATTAAGGGCTCTGAGTGGGTGAGTAACTGCTTTTATGCTGTTGAAAATGCTATCGAGGCGCGTGAAGTCTACCACCGCTTCTTCACCGGTCAGCTGGGGATTGGCCCCGATGGTCCCATCTATGACGATGGTTTCTGCGCTTGAATATAGTTAAAGAGCGCCACCCTTAAGAAGGGGGCCATCTGATCTCTTGCGACGACCTCTTCATCGGTTGGGTTTTCGTAGGTCAGAGTGTAGAGATAGTTGGGATCAGAACTTTTTAGGATGTTGACCCAGTAGCTTCTGGCAAAGGTGGAGTTTTTCTCTAAAAAGCTGCGCAGCTGGGCATAGGAGGGGGTCATCTCATTGATCGCCTCACCCTCTTTTGTGTAGTTGGTCCAGCCGATGAAGGCTAGCCTAACAGATCTTGGCAGAACATCCTCTGGTAGGGTGTCGAGGTTTGTCAGCTTGGTCGTTGGTAACGACTCCACCAGCTCTACATAGCCTTTGGGCGCCTCGGGCCAATATTTGGGAGACCAGTCAGGAGAATTTTCTAAAAAGCTAGCAAACTCTTCAGGTGGGATAACCTTTGGGGAAATTTCGGAGCCGATAAGCCGATCCCAAGTGTGGTAGAGGAAGATTATGTCGGGCGGCGCCTCGACGGGGCTCGAGGCGAGCTCAGGGTAAGGGGTCACCTTTTCGAGGTATTGAAAGCCGGGGAGGTAGGCCTCTTTAGAGGAGACATTGGCGCGCATAAAGCGAGGATTTTCCCAAAGAAAAAGGGAGAATTGGCGGTTTGTGACGTCAAAGAAGGGGGTCTTTTCTCGATAGTGCTCTAGTTGAGAAGAGTACCAGCTGCGCGATAGCGAAATCCCCAACATGATAAGAGCTAAGACAAAGAGCCAGAACAGAAAGGGAAAGGGTCTTCTTTTAATGCCCTCGTCGCTAATCATCTGATCTTCTTTAAGCTCGTCGTCGTCCATGATTAAAACCCATAAGAGATGCGGATGCTAAAGTAGTCGGTTCTCTGCAAGCAGAACTGCCCCTCAAGTGAGTAGCCGTCGTGGTACTCCATATAGATGCGAAATTTTCTCTCTAGCCCCGTCAGTTTAGCAAACTCATAACCTAAAACATAGGTCTGGTCAATTTCCATGTTGACATCTTCACGGAAGAGGAAGTTCATCGCGAAGTAGGGGCGCCCCTCAAGCATGTTTGCGCAAGATACGAATCTAAACCAGGGGAGGTAGGCCTCGGCGCCGCCCTGAAAGAACCAGTTCTTACAGGGAAAGGTAGGGTCACTGAAAGGGACGTAGCCGACACCGGCGTAGAGTCGTAGGTCGTCGCTCATATCGTAAGAGGCGAAGAGGTCGATAAATTCGGCGCTGGGGTTTTTACGATTGAAGTCGGGATGGTTAAGTAAAAATTCATCGCCGATATGAGATGAAATGTGGTAGCCACGCAGACGTAGGGACCAGCAGTAGAGCCTATAGGTGAGCGCTGCGCCGATGAAATAGTCGGCATTGACCAGTGGTGAAGATTCCATCGTCGGTTGAAAGATCGCCCATAGGGCTCCCTCCAGGTCAAACTGAAGCTGCCCTTCAGGAGCGAAGATATTAAAAAAACGAACTCCAGGGATAATGTCGAAGTAGGAGACGTCAATCACATGCTTTTCAATCACCCGGTCGTTAAAGCGCCAGCCAACCGAGGCTGTCAGCTGTCTTGGGTCCGCTTTAAAGGGCAAAAAGAGCGGCGGCGCTTCGGGAAACCAGACCCAACGCACGCAGTAGGGGTTGAGCTGTTCAAGGGTCTTATTCTCTAAACACTCAAACTCATAGTAGTTGGTGCAAGGGTACCAGTAGCCCTCATCACATTCTATAGCGGGATCCGTTGCTGACCAGGGGATACAGTCATATGACTCATCCTCATAGATCATTTTCGCAGGGTGAGGGATCTCTTCAGGGTGGCGATAGGGAGAGCGATGCATCTCCTGGCCAAAAAGCAGCCCACTGAAGAGTAGAGGTGCTAAAAATCTGTTCATTGCTTACTCTTCAGTGTCTTGACAACCACACTTACAATCTTCTGGACAGTTAGGGCCACAGGGGCATTCGAACCGCTTTGGCTTCTCAGACTTCTCCTCTTCGGCAAAAGCTGAGGAGCTTAGAAGGAAAATTGGTAGTGAGAAAAGTAGGAAGAGACGAGACATATTTACCTGATTGTTTTGATGTTAAGTAAAGACTAGGTATACCTAATTCGCCCTCTTTTCGCAAAGAGAAAAGCTAAGTGAGTATGCCCATTTCGAAAAACATCCGCTTCAGGGGCTGAGGATTAGGGATCTTTTTTTTATCTTTTTCGATAAAGAGAGGCTGACCGAAGATTTTGTCTTGGTAAATCTCGTTGGTTATCTTCTCTTCTTGATCTTCTGTATAGTTTTGCTTCTCTACCCACTCAATCCACCACTTATTCAATTCGGCTAAGGGGAGACCATCTCCACAGGTGGCGGCAAATTGGTCAAGCAGCGCATCGGTTGAGTACCATTCAGGAGAGCGCGCGGCATATATCCAGAAGGTGTAGTCAAGAATTGTAGAGAGCAGCAGACGGTAGAAACGGCTGCAGAAGGCTGTTTCCGTGATATTCATATCGTTTTTCAATGCTTCTGAGTGAAGCTTGAACGACTTATCAAAATAGAAGAGGCAAATATTGTAAAAATGGATGTCGGAGGGGTCGAATATCCCTTTAGGGAGCCGGTAGGTTACTTGAGTTACCTTGGCGTAGAACTGGTCGAACCAGCTTTTACGAAGTGAAGATAATATGTGCAATGTTTTAACTCTTAGGGGAATATCTTTTCCATTGATCACTCGTCGCTTATAGATATTCTCGATCGTTTCGCTCTTCCCGCCGCCGCAGTAATCTCCCCCTGAGATGGCCAGCTGAAAAAGATCAGCGAGGGCATTTTGCCTCGTCTCATCTTTTTGCATCTCATCTTGAATCGATTTCAAGATGCTGCGCATCATCCCTTGAAGGATGTCGTAGCGGATGTAGGAATCTCCTTTTTTGATGGCCATATTGCCAATCTGGTCCGCAATCTGTTTGCCGTTTGTCTTGAAATAGGCAATGGCATTTTTTCTGTTGGGGACGATGTTCGATACTAAAAAGATGCTGTCTTGGCCTAAGAGGGCTGTCAAAGCCGTTAAATTTTCATCTGTCCACTCCACCTGCTCCATAAGTGAATTCATGACCTCTTCGATATCGAGATGGTGCGCTCCTTTGCAGAGGAGGTTGGGGTTCTCTTCAAGGTGAGGCCAGTGGATGCGTGGCTGAATTTCGTGATAAGCTTGAGGTTTGGCTTCTGGCTTGGGAAAGGAGTCCGATAGGTAGTGCTCCCATAGGAATGTAGTCATTTCGCAGGCAAAATGGCCCAGTTCCCAGAGGTCATTATCATTGAAGATAGCGGGCTTTAAGAGGCGAGAGAAGGCTAGGCAGAGCCACGCCTTTTCCCAAAGGTCCTTGATCTTAGCGGGCAGCATCTTCTTTTCGTTAAGTACTTCGATAGAGAGGCCGATCAACGTCCCGACTCCAAAATAGGGGGCAACATAGTAGGTAAAAAGGGCGCAGACGACGACGTCAATGGCTAAAGCTACATGCTCTATATGGTTGCACAGCGTGTCGACAACTCTTCTTGTAAGGGGGTATTGATTAGCGTCCAGTTTGTAGTGTAAGACCTGTAGAGCGAAGGGGAGGGGATAGGCGATTAATCTAGCAATGATGGCTCTTTTGACTCCTGTGGGGCTCTTCCTCTCCATATCTTTAAGTAGGGAGAAGACATTCATGGTGAGATCATAGAGAACAGTCGACTGTTTATAGGCAATAAAGACCGTCTGCCCCTGATGGACGCTCTCTAAGCTTCTGTATGACATGAGCATTCCGCCCCCTGCCATCACCCCACCAAGCAGTCTAAATGTCGCTGTCATCTATGGCCTCCTTTTATCACCAGATCGCAGAGCGGCTTCGTTTCACTTTGTAGAGGAAAGCGCTCAATTGACCATTTTCTGCGTCGGTGCAAAATGTTCCCCTTTCCTCCAGATCAACCGCAGGAAGCTCTGAGCGTAGATTAATATCCCAAAAGGAGCGATCGGTTTTAAATTTCTCTTTTGAAGGGTCATTGGTAACAAGTTCATAGAGGCTATCTGAAAAGAGAACATATGAAGCGGTCTTAGCGTTTTTGTGGTTTACAATCATGACAGTTAACTCGATCTCTTTGAGGATGTAACCACCTTCAGTGGTAATTGTATACCCTTTCATTGGTCGGAAAGTGATGCTATTTGCAATGCGGTCCCTTTGAACACATTCACTATTGCTAGGGTCATACTCCCAACCTTTACTAAGTTCGATGAAAAAGAATATTTCCTCATCATTCCAACTGATATCAACGTCATAGACATCGTCCAAAGCATTTTGGGTAGCGCAAAGGTCGCTCACCTGTGCTGAGAAAAGAGCAAGCAGTGTAAAAAGCAAAATTTTGATTCGGTTCATGTTATCCTCCTAAGTGATTCGAGATAAAACCAAGATATTAGGGAATCTTTCGTTAAAGAGACAACTGTAATTACTTGCAGCTAGCCTTGGACCCATGTTAAGATCTCACCTAACTTCTGGGGGCAATAGCTCAGTTGGTCAGAGCAGCGGACTCATAATCCGTTGGTCGCAGGTTCAAGTCCTGCTTGCCCCACTCTTTTTAATCTTCAAAAAACTGGCTTAACCCGATCTAATCTGTCTTTTCTTAAAAACAGTGTCATTTATCTACGACGCCGTAAAACCCTTCCGTTCAGGGGAGGGATATAAGGCGCTATCCTATAATTCTGGAGATTTTTGGTATTCAATATCGGTGAATGATCTTCGGAGTACTTCCGTAAGTTTCTGCAAAATAACTAAGAAACCAAAAACTTTGGCTTCGTAAACTGTATTGTTTAGCCTCAAAGATTAAGCAAAT
>JAJFMK010000138.1 GCA_021772215.1 Chlamydiota bacterium
CTCACGTGCCGGCATTACAAGCATTGTCCGGCTATGAACTAAAGGCCGTTTGCACCGCTCACGACGAGACCGCGAGAGCCTCGGCCGAGAAGTTCGGCGCCGCGCTCGCCTTTCACGACATGAATGAGATGGTCGCGCACCCCGATGTCGACCTCATCACGGTTGTTGTTCGCGTACCGTTGCACAAACAGCTGGTAATGGCCGCTATCGGGGCGAACAAGCCCGTGTGCTGCGAGTGGCCCCTGGGGGCCCATCTCGCCGAGGCGGCGGAAATGGCGGACCGCGCCAAGGCGGCCGGGGTACCGACTTTGGTTGGTTTACAGGCGCAAAGCGACCCCGCCGTGATGTATGCCCGCGCCCTCGTCGCCAACGACGAAATCGGCGACGTCGTAACCGTTAACCTGAGCGTGATGGTCGGTGCGATCACCGAGCGCGGGGATGGCCGCATCTGGCAGGGGATTCGCGCGAATGGCGCCAACCCCATGACCATCCCGGGCGGACACTCCATAGACGCCCTGTGTTACATCCTGGGAGAGTTCGCCGAGGTCGGCGCACGGGTCACAACGCGCATCGAAATGTGGAAGCACGCGGTAACGGGGGAAGACTTTCCCGTGGATGCGCCGGACACCGTCACCGCCGCCGGCGTGCTCAAAAGCGGCGCGGAAGTATCCTACCAAGTGGCCAGCGTCCCTTACAATGCGAGTGGCACGCGTATGGAGATTTATGGCCGCAAAGGGACCTTGGTGCTGACCTCCAAGTCCGTCAATATTGGACCCAGTCAGCTCCACCTCGCCATCGGTAATGAGAAAATGGCGGAGATAACCCCGCCTGACAGCTACCGGCTAATTCCAGTGGATATGGCCGCTGGTCCAGGGAGAAACGTCGCGCAGGCTTACGCCCGCTTTGCCAGTGCAATGCAATCGGGGACAGCGGACTCGCCTGATTTTAACGATGCCGTTGGCCGGCATGCGCTGATTGACGCCATGGAGCGTTCTCATAGGGAAAGCAAGGTCATCAAGTTGGCGTAGGGCCCGGGCAGGGACGGGATGGTCTCAATGCCGGACGAGGACGGCTCCCTGGCGCCCTGTCTAATACACACGGGATTTCAGCAAAGAGAGCAAGATGCGCAAACTTACCGTATTCACCGCCAAACGCGTGCGCACCATGGATGCCGGCAGGCCCGTCGCGGGCGCGGTGGCCGTCGCGGACGGGAAGATCGTTTCGGTTGGAACGCTGGAGACGATGCGGCCCTGGCTCGACAGGTCCGACTATGAGATCGACGAGACCTTCAAGGGCAAGGTGATCTTTCCAGGTTTCATCGATCCGCATACGCATTTTCGCATGTCCGGCGTCTTCATGGGGCTGACCTATATCGGGCCAATCGATCAGCAGGGTCCGCGCGGCTTCAACCAGGGGATTGCCACGCGCGAGGGCGTGCTTGCGAAGCTGAAGGAAGCGGATACGGCGCTGGACGACCCGGCGCGGCCGATCCTGGCTTGGGGCCTCGACCCGGCGGTGCAAGGCGGACAGCTGCATCGGGACGAGCTTGACGGAGTTTCGAAAACCCGGCCGATCTGGACCGTCACCTACGCCCCGCATGTCGTGGTGTGCAATTCGCCGATGCTGGAGGTGGCCGGGGTGGACGAATCCACCAATGTTTACGGTGTCGAGCGCTATGCGGACGGGCGCTTGAACGGCCAGTTCATCGAACGGGCGGCGACCCGCATCGCAACGCGGCCCGTGGCGAAATATCTCAACGAGCCGGGCATGGGCGTCGAGGCCATCCGTGCCCTGGCGAAAACCGCGCAACAGGCCGGCATCACCACAACGGCGGAGATGATTTTCGGTTATCTCGACTTCGAGGCCGAATGGGCCGAGCACCGAGAAGCCGTGCTCGACCCGGCCTTCCCCTTGCGCATGTATCTGGTGCCAATAGAAGGCCGCATACGCGGCGCCCATGGAGAGCGCGCGGCGGAATTCCTGCTGGAGATGCAGCAGCACAATACCGACAAGCTGGGGTTCCAGGGCGTCAAGTTCCTAAATGACGGCTCCTATCCCGCCATGACATTGCGCCTCCGCCCGCCCGGCTACCTGGACGGGCATGAAGGCCACCGGGGCGAGAACCCCTGGGAAGAATTGGTCGATGCCATGCTGCCCTATTGGAAGGCGGGCATCCAGATCCATTCCCACGCCAATGGCGACGAAACGATCGAGATGACGCTGAACCTGCTGGAACAGCTGCAGCGCATCCATCCCCGCTTCGATCATCGCTTCACGATCGAACATTATTGCATCTCGACGCCGGACCAGGCGCGGCGGCTAAAAGCCTTGGGGGGCCTTGCCAGCGTCAACAACTACTTCGTGCACTACCGCAGCCTGATCCACGCCAAGGAGGGGTTTGGGCCGGACCGGGCGGAAGCGACCGCTCGGCTCGGCAGTCTGGAACGGGAAGGTGTGATTTTCGCCCTGCATTCGGACTTCAGCCTGGTGCTGACGCCGATCCATCCGCTGACCGCCGCCTGGATCGCGGTCAATCGCGTGGCGATGGACGGCAGCGTGCAGGCGCCGGGAGAACGCATCGGCGTCGACCGTGCCTTGCGGGCCATCACCATCGACGCCGCGCATATTCTCTCTCGCGACCGGGAACTGGGCTCGATCGAGGTCGGCAAACATGCCGACTTCGCCATCCTGGAGGACGACCCTTACGAGGTCGATGCGATGGTAATCAAGGACATCGGCGTGTGGGGCACGGTGCTGGCCGGACGCATCTTTCCGGCAGATGGCTGAACCGCCGTCGCCAGCGGACTATGCCCGCGCGCATGACACGCTGGACTTCCTGATGGGGGCGGTCGAAGCGGCGGCATTTCAGCGCTTCCGGCAGCGGACAGGTCCGGCGGACCTGGCGGTCGTGCTCGTCACGGGCTTTTTGGGCGCCGGCAAGACGACGCTCATGCGCCGCCTTGTCTCCGGCGACCATGGGCTACGCCTCGCCGCCATTGTCAACGATGTCGCAAATTTAAATGTGGATGCCGCTCTGGTGGCGGAGGCCGGCGCCGCGCGCGGGCTCGAAACGCGCGCGCTGGAGAACGGATGCGTTTGCTGCAGCCTGTCTGGTGGCGTCGCCAAGGTGCTTGCGGACATTCAAACCTGGGCGGCGATACCCGATTGCGTTCTGCTGGAAGCAAGTGGCGTCGCCGATCCATCCGCTCTCGCCGCTGTTATCGGCGGCATGGACGCTGTTCGGCTGGACGCGGTTGTCGCCGTGGTCGATGCGGCCGCAACAGCCGGGGACCAAGACGATGCGGAGCGTCTGATTGCGCGCGGTGTCCGGGTCGCCGATCTCGTGCTCATCAACAAGTCGGATTTGGTCTCACCGGCTGAGGCATCGGCCTTGGAGCGCGAACTGGCGGACATGGCGCCGAAGGCGGCAATCCTGCGTACGGTTGACTGCGCTGTCCCGCCCGGCTTGATCTTCGACCTGCCGCCACGGGCCGAGGGCGGCCTGACCACCGGGCCAGCGCTGGAGGATGACCGCTTCGCCACCGTCGAACTGATCCAGACGCGGGCAATATCGCGGCGCGACTTCGAGGCTTTGATCGCCACGGCCCCGGCCGGTCTCTATCGCGCGAAAGGAACGTTGCGTCTGACGGATGCGCCCGAGCCCGAACTGCTGCAGGCCGTGGGCCGCCGTTGGCGCTGGGGGCCGGCTGGCTCCGCGGCGGCGCGCCTCGCCGGCCGTCTCGTGCTGGTCGCGGGGGCCGGTGCAAGCGACGTCGCCGCGCATTTCCACCCGGACCTAATTGAAACGATCAACGAGCACCAGCCGGAGGGCGTGGCTGATCTCGTTGAAGCGAGACGCT
>JAJFMK010000139.1 GCA_021772215.1 Chlamydiota bacterium
TCGCGGAACTTGTCGATGTCCCGTTCGATCGGCGCAAGGTCGCTGCCGACCAGGAACGGGTCGATTGGAAAGACCACCATCGATGCGTCCTGGTCGAAGCCGAGCCCCGCGACCGCGTTGCGGACCACGCCCACGAAGTCCTCGCGAGTCAGGATAACGGTCGGAATTCCCCTGCTTTCAATACGAGCGGCAACACGGCCGCATGCTGTCGCGCAGGCGCCTCAGGAGGCGTTTCCGACGATCACCGCGTTGACGCCGCGCGCGACCAGCATATCCACCGTTTCCTCGGTGTCGATCTGCCGCGTCCCCATCGGGAATTCGGTTTCCGAAATGAAGGTCGCGTCGGGAAATTGCGTCTGCAATTGTTCGCGCACCAGCGGCAGCATGCGATGCGCCTGCCACATATCGTTCGACAGCAGCGCCACCGTCTTGCCGGCCAAGCTGTCGAGGCGCGGCGCATGGAGGCTCAACACCTCGGTCGCCCCGCTCGGATCGAAGACTTCTATTGCATGCATGTCATGTCCCTCCAATGTACGATTTGTTGGATTACCGCATTACGCGGTCACGCCGCCATCCACCGGCAAGGCCGCGCCGGTGATGAAGGATGCCTCGTCGGACAGCAGGAACAACGCCGCGTTGGCGATCTCCTCCGGCCTTCCGGGCCGGCCCATCGGCGTCTGGCCGCCGCGTTTCAGGACCAGTTCCTCCTTGTCCATGCCGCTGGTGTCCTGCTGGTCGGGCCTTGAGACGAAAACCCGCAGCATCGGCGTGTCGACCGGGCCGGGGCAAATCACGTTGGCGCGGATATTGTCCCGCGCCAGCCGTCCGGCCAGCGCCTTGGTGAAGCCGATGACGCCGAACTTGGCGGCCGAATAGACCGGACTGAACATCGATCCCTTGAGACCCGAACTGGACGCGGTGTAGAGCAACGCGCCGCCGCCGCGCGCGCGCATTTCGGGAATCGCGGCCTCGGTCGTGACCAGCACCGTGCGGATATTGAGGTCCATGGCGAGTTCGTAGTCGCGCATGTCGATGCCCTCGATGGAAGCCGGGCCCGGATGCCCGACATGGTTCCACACGAAGTCCAGCCCGTTGAAGGCGTTGGCGGTCTCGCGGACGATGCGTTGCGAATCCGCATCCTTGGTGAGATCGGCGACGATGCCCTTGGCCCGCCCGCCCGCATCGGTAATCTCCCGGACGACCGCCTCGACGCTGGCCCCGTCGATATCGACGACCGCCACCGCCGCGCCCTCGCGCGCGAAGCGCAGCGCGCCGGCCCGCCCCATGCCCGACCCCGCCGCCGTGACGATGCCGATTTTTCCATCAAGCCGCATGGCCGTCTCTCCCATATTTTCTTGCCGTTATGGCGCGTCAAATCCCATCGACCAGCAACCCTTCGGCGGTCGAACCGGTATTGCGCAGATCGATCAGCGGCTTGTATTCCGGGTCGGCATGCCAGGCCTGGGCGGCTTCGCGCGTGGGAAATTCGAGCACGACAACGACCGTCGGCAGGGCGCGGCTACCTTCGAGGCGCACCGGGTCGGTGCTTCTGATAATCACCTTGCCGCCATGTTTGGCCACCAGCGGCCCGACCTTCTCGCCATATTCCGGGCCCCAGGAAGGATCGGTGATATCGATCTCGAACATTAGATACGCCGCCATGTGTTATCTCCCTATGTGTTGTTCGCTGGCAGATGCTCGTCGTACCAGCTTAATGTCGCATCCATGACTTCGCTGAACGCGGGTTCGATATAGACTTCATAATGCCCGTAGCCCTTCAGGACGACGAGCTTTTTCGGTTCGCCGGCGCGCGCGTATAGATGCTCCGATTCTTCCGGCGGGACGAGCCGGTCGTCGTCGCTGGTGACGAACAGTACCGGGCGCGGGGCGATCCTGTCGACCACCCATTCGGCGTGGAATTGCAGCGTCTCGTCGATATAGTCGAGCGGCAGCGTATTGATCGCGTTCGGGTTGGCGCGGCGCGCCTCCGCCGCGAGCGCCGCCGATTGCCGGTCGGGAAGCAGAATTTCGCTACGGTCGGCGCGCTCGGACTGGCCGGTCTTCATGCGATGGACGCGGTCCGCCGCCGACCGTTCCAGCATATCGGCCCATTCGTCCGTGCGGCGCACGCTGCGCATCCAGCGCCCGCCATGTCCGACCCCAACGACGCCGACCACGCATTTGGCGCGCGGATCGATTGCCGCCGTCCACACCACGGTCGCGCCGCCATAGCTGGTGCCGTACAGACCGATCCTTTCGGGATCGACTTCCGGGCGCGCGGCAAGACAAGTCATGGCCGCCTGCACGTCGGCGACGCGGCTGTGGGGCGCCAGGCGGTCGCGCTGCCCCTCGCTTTTGCCCCACCCCTTGTAATCGAAGGTCAGGACGGCGTAACCCGCGTCGCACAACACCCGGGCGTTATCCGGTAGATACAAATCCTTGACGCCGGTATAGCCGTGGCACAGCACGATGCCGGCCCGCCGTTCGTCATCGCGCAAGCCGTCCGGCAAATAAACGTCGCCATCGAGCTTGCATCCCTCGCTAAAAAAACTGATGGGTTCCTTGATCATTCGACTGTCCTCAATCGATTTCGAGCCATAGCGGCTGATGGTCCGATCCTTGGGCGGCGCGGTCAACGCGGACCTCGCCAACGCGGTCCGCCAATCCGGCGCTCACGAAGGCGTAGTCGATGCGGCGGTCGCCGGTTGGCTCGAACTTGGTGTGCCCGCCATCGGGCGCGCCGCCGCCATGTATCCAGGCGTCGAGATAGCCATCCAGGGTCGTGATGCGGCCGTATTTCGGATCGTCGGCGCCGGCCATCGCCGCATAGGCCGGCTCGTACGGCGACATGTTGTAATAGCCCAGCAGAATGGATTAGCGCGGCAAAGGCGGCGGCAGGCCGTTCTCGCCCCAAATGGCATGCGCC